>JAPOYQ010000271.1:10714-11966 GCA_026706505.1 Gemmatimonadota bacterium | reverse complement strand
CCCCTCGCGCGTAAACCAGCCGAGCACCACCTCGCCGCTATCGTCCACTGGCGGGAAGAAATCCGTACGGTACACGCGATAGCCTTGTACATCACCTGTGGGCACTACCTGACCACCAAAGGTCGTAAACGAACGAGCGTCATCTGTTGATAGCGCCCAAGAGAGCGACACGGATGAATCATCGCCGGCTGTGGCTTGTAGATTGGTCACAGGTGCAGGAGGAATATTATCGACGGAAGCTACGGGCCCGGTGGTGGTCAGCTGAGCAGCCGCGGGAACAGCACAAAAAGCGGCTAGCGCGACGATGCGGATATACTCTTTCATCGAACTATACTCCTTGTGAAAAGATGAAATACACAGCCATATTGCGGCCGGTACTTACTCGTACAAATCGGCACCGAGGTTATCGGCCCACAGGAAAAAATCCTCAAGATCGACCATGCCATTGCCATCCATATCTGTGGCTGGATAGAAGTCGGCCTTGCCGAAGTTGGCTTGAAAAATGCCGTAATCTAAAAGGTCCACATCGCCATCGTAGTCAAAGTCGCCAAAGAGCAACATGTTCTTGACTTCGGCGGACTCGATGGGAGCGCTCTCGTTGCCGCTTTCATCGACGACCGAGACCATATAGACGTACCGCCTGCTCCCCGCGCTCACGTCGATCGAGGCATCAACTAAGGACGTCACGCCGGTACCAACAGTGCCGACTATTGCCAAGCTGCCGGAGCCATCGGCGAGACGACGCCATATATTGTAACCAGCCACATCGTTGACTTCTCTAAAGGTGCCGCCCGTCGTAAAGTCGCTACTCGTCGGGACCTGGCGCACGCCATCGTCGTCGGACAAGGGCCAAGTGACGGTGATGCTCCTTCCACCTTCGTTGAACTCAGCCTGTACTGCGCCGACAGGACTAGGTGCAAGATCGTCTGTATCCGCCGTAGACCCAGAGACCGCCAACTGCGCTGCAGCCGGACTCGCGCACAGAAAAACGCCGAGTCCCAACAAGGCCAAACTCGCGATAGCTCCCTTTATGCCTTTCGACATATCTGCTCTCCTCCTCTTAACTCAATGGGTCAAAATTCTGATTTGGCCCCAGTATAGGCCATAAATAAGCGTTTAACTTATCAATAATACCAACAGTTCGCTGTAAACTCAAGGAATTAACGCAAATTAGCGTCGCTAATTGACTTTCTTGACCCGGTTAATGGGCCGCCATATCTTGCTCAATAGCGCTGTTAATATAGAGAAAAAG
>JAPOYQ010000271.1:0-10704 GCA_026706505.1 Gemmatimonadota bacterium | reverse complement strand
GCTAGCAATGCCACGCATCCCCGAAGACATCCTCCAACGCATCCGCGACGCCACCGACATCGTCGACTTGATCTCCGAACACGTCCAGCTCGTCAAGAAGGGCCGCAACTACTCCGGCCTCTGCCCTTTTCACGACGAAAAAACCCCCTCGTTCAGCGTCGATCCCGACCGCCAATTCTACCACTGCTTCGGCTGTGGTGTCGGAGGCAATGTATTCAAATTCATCCAAGAGATCGACCGCGTCACTTTTGTCGAAGCAGTCAAATTCCTCGCCGAGCGCGCTGGCGTCGCTCTGCCCGAGCATTCGGGGCCATCGCGCGAGGAGGCTGCAGCCGACGACGAACTCTACCGGGCCAACGACCTAGCGCAAAAGTACTTTCACCATCTGCTGCTTAACGACGATGCCGGCGCTACTGCCCGCACGTATCTACAGACCCGTGGCCTCACAGGCGAAACCATCGCGCGATTCGGCTTGGGCTACGCGCCGCCGGAGTGGGACGCCTTGCTCAAAGTGGCCGGTCGCCGAGGCTTAAATCCTCAGATCTTGGAGCGGGCCGGGTTGGCTCTGCCGCGCTCTAAGGGAAGCGGCCACTACGACCGCTTTCGCGACCGGATCTCCTTTCCCATTGCCAATCTCTCCGATCGGACCATCGCCTTCGGCGCCCGCGCCCTCCAGCCCGACCAAGAGCCTAAATATCTGAACTCGCCCGAGACGTCCATCTACCATAAGGGTCGGGTGCTCTATGGACTATCCATCACCCGTGACGCCATCCGCCGCCAAGATGCCGTACTAGTCGTCGAGGGCTACATGGATCTCATCAGCCTAGGGCAGGCTGGCATCCAGCACGTAGTCGCCACCTCCGGCACGGCCCTGACCGAGGACCACGGCCGCCTGTTGGCCCGCTTTGCCCGCCAAGTAGTGTTGCTGTTCGACGGCGACGCGGCCGGCTCCACTGCCGCTATGCGAGCCTGCGAAGCTCTCTTAGGTACTGGCCTAGACGCCCGCGTCGTTTCGCTGCCCGCAGAGCACGATCCCGATACCTTCATCCAAGAGCACGGCGCGGACGTGCTGCTCGAACGAGCCGAAAATGCCCAGTCAGTTCTCGATTTCTACCTCGAACAACTCGCCCAGCAGCACGACCTCTCCAGCGTCGAAGGCAAAGCACACGCCATCGAACGGCTCAAACCGCTCCTAGCCAAGCCCCGCGATGCGGTCCACCGCGATTTGCTGCTGCGCGAAGTCTCCGGACGCCTCTCGGTGGATGAGCAATCCCTGCGCCACGACCTGCAAGCCTCCATGCGCCGTCCCCAACGACCGCACATGGCCGTTGCCGACGGACAGACGACCTCCTTGACCCTTACGGCCAGCCGAGCAGAGGGCCAGACGACGGCTCCGCCCGACCCACCGCGTCACGAGCTCGAATTCATGGGGCTGTTGCTCAACTTCCCGCAGCTCATACCCGAAACTGTCCGCGAATTCGCCCCCGATTCCCTAAGCGACGCTCGCATTCAGGCCCTGTGTCGCGCGTTCTTCGACCACCATGCCCACGGCAAAACCATCGACCTTGGCATGATCATCAGCAGGCTAGAGGACGACGTACTCGCACGCCTAGCCGCCCAATGCGCGGCCCAAGGTTTCGACGAGGAACAAGTCGAGCGGCAATGGCGTGACTATCTGCTTTACTTTCAGAAAAATGCGCTGCAAAAGCGCATCGACAATGCGCGGCAAGCCCTTGCAACGGCATCCGACGACAGCGAAATTGCGCGCATCAGCGCCGAACTCGTTGCGCTCAACCAAGAGCGCCAAGCGGTCGCTGCCCAACAAAGCTCTTGACCTACTTGGGAAAAATCCTAGGTTTTTAACTACTTTACGGGGCCTATAGCTCAGTTGGTTAGAGCAGCGGACTCATAATCCGTCGGTCGTAGGTTCGAGTCCTACTGGGCCCACCATTATTTTTTTACATGTGCGGTTACGAGGATTGGGCAGCCAATTTTTGTAGCCGTTTTTTATTTCTCATGCAGAGCATTATAGCCGTCCTTCTATGGGCCACAGCCGCCTTGGGGCAAGAGGACGCCGACGTTAATCGCGCAGATTCGCGTTTTATGGCGACGGTGCTGGCGCGCCTCGCCCAGCGGGCCGATCCCATTGCCAACATCTATCTGAACCAAGCCCGCGTCGAGGGCCTCAGTTCCCTGCTGGGGCAACCGATGAGCGCGGTCAAGCGGCTGAACATGCGCCTGCGGATTGCCCAAGAGCGGGTGCGAGCCGGGGATTTGCGCGCGGGCATCGAAGAGCTGCAAGGCGTTCTGGTGGCCGTAGAGGCTGGGCAGGTACCGGCGACCGAGGGCTTCGTCTACATGCTGCACGACCAGCTCGCCATCGCCTATCTGCGCCTCGGAGAGCAGGAGAACTGCCTGCGCAACCACACCACGAACTCCTGCTTGCTGCCGATCCGCGACGACGGCGTCCACACCTTGCAGGAAGGCTCCCGCCGCGCCATCGAACACTACACCATAAACCTGAACAAGCACCCAAGTGACTTGGGGACGCGCTGGCTGTTGAACTTGGCGTACATGACCTTGGGCGAATACCCAGAAGGGGTGCCAAAGCCCTGGCGCATTCCCCCGCGCGTATTCGACGGCGACAGCGGCGGAATCCAGCGCTTCCGCGACGTGGCACCGGCGGCTGGAGTCGCGGCCGTTGGCCTAGCGGGCGGTAGCGCGGTCGAGGACTTCGACGGCGACGGTCTGCTCGATATCGCGGTCTCTTCGTGGGGACTGCGCGATCCACTGCGCTACTTCCACAACGAGGGCGATGGCACGTTTACCGAGGCCACGACAGCGGCAGGGCTAGATGGTCAGATAGGAGGGATCAACCTCGAGCAGGCCGACTACGACAACGACGGCGATGTCGATCTGCTCGTTTTGCGCGGTGCCTGGATGGGGGAAGAGGGCCGCATGCCCAACTCTCTGTTGCGCAACAACGGCAACGGCAGCTTTGCGGACGTGACGCGGCGCGCCAGCTTGTTCTCCTTGCACCCGACCCACGCCGCGGCCTTTGCCGACTACGACAACGACGGCTGGTTGGATCTGTTCGTCGGCAATGAGTCCGGCAAGCAGCCCCACCCATGCCAGTTGTTTCGCAACCAAGGGGATGGTCGTTTTGTCGATGTGGCCCCCGCAGTCGGCGTCAATCACGTGGGCTTTGTGAAGGGCGTTGCCTGGGGCGATATAGACAACGACGGTTTGATCGACCTACGCGCATCTCAGTGCTACCGAGGAAACGTTCTCTACCGCAACCTCGGCGACACACCAAAGGGCTGGCGCTTTCCGGCAACGGTCGTCGCACCGGGGCCGAACGAGAGCTTTCCCACTTGGTTTTGGGACTACGACAACGACGGCTGGCTCGATTTGTTTGCCGGCGGCTACAACATGGACGACCTCGGCGACATGGCTCGCGCGTACCTCGGCGAGGAATTCGCCGCCGATCACGCGCGTGTGTACCGCAATGACGGCGATGGCACCTTCACCGAGGTCACCGAATCGCTGGGGAGCTTTGGCCAAGTCATCCTGGCTATGGGTGCCAACTACGGCGACTTGGACAACGATGGGTTCCCCGACTGCTACGTGGGCACTGGGATTCCCGATCTGCGCTCGCTCACGCCCAACCGCATGTTGCGCAACGACGGTGGCGCGCGGTTTTTGGACGTCACCACAACAGGCGGTTTCGGCAACGTACAGAAAGGGCACGGCGTATCCTTTGCAGACCTCGACAACGATGGAGACCAAGATATCTTCGAGGTCATGGGCGGAGCCTTTGCAGGCGACCTCTACCAAAACGTGCTCTACGAAAATCCCGGACACGGCAATCGCTGGCTGCGGCTGTTTCCCCAAGGCGTGCAGTCGAACCGAGGTGCTATTGGCGGCCGCGTGCGCGTGCGCGTGCGGCGACCGGACGGCAGTACACGCGACATCCACCACCTCATCGGTTCGGGCGGCAGCTTTGGGGCCAACCCGCTCGCTCCGCACCTCGGCCTAGGGGACGCCACGGAGTTGGTCTTCGTGGAAATCATCTGGCCGGCGACCCATCAGGCGCAGCGCTGGCAGGGGCTGGAGCTCGACCGAGCGTACCGCTTGCGCGAGGGCCACCCGTCGGCAACTGAAGTAGCCCTGCCGAAATTCCACTTTGCCGCCGCGCACAACGGACATTGACTCCGTAGCCATTGGAGGCTAATTTAAAAATGCTCTTGGGCGATTAGCTCAGTTGGTTAGAGCGCCGGTCTCACATACCGGAGGTCCGCAGTTCAAATCTGCGATTGCCCACCATCGATAAAGGCTGTGCAAAGCGCATCTCAGCTTCGCACAGCCTTTTTCTTTTTTCTATCAAAGGCACCTACCCGCAAGTAGGTGCCTTTTGTTCTCTAATCCGCGCTATGGGTATAGACGCTCTTTTACTAAGGCCCAAGGCATCGGTGAAATGTTCGTTCCCAAGACGGGCTCGGGCGCTTCTCCCCCTTCCGAGAGCAGATACGCGGGAATGGACCCTGGCGTACCCACCTCGCTGGTCACCGGGCTGGTCGAAAGCAATGCGCACCATGGCGCTTTTGCTGGTTGAATCACCGGCAAAAGGGGCTCCGCGACCATCGTCGGCCACATCGATGAGTTGGCCTCCAGCTTGCGGGTCGCCATCGTACAGATGTAAGAGCAGCTTGGTGTTGGGCAGCGAAACGGCAGAGTCAACGCGCTGAGGCTCGACGTTGAGGAGGGAGTTTTTGTGATCGGCGGCGTAGTTGGCGATGAGAAAGGTCTGTCTGGGGAGGATCTCAGCAGCGTCGAAAACGAACATCACCTTGTCTTCGGCACCACTGCGGTAGGTCAAGGTCCAGCCGGCCAGATCAACCGTTGCATCGCTAGAGTTGTAAAGTTCGATCCACTCATCGGCAGTAGATGCCGTACTACCCGGCCACATCAGTTCGGAGATGACGACTGAGCCGGGTTGGGCTGAGAGAGGTGCGGCGAGAGCGAAAAAGACAAGGGCGATAAAAGGGCGCATGGCAGCCTCCAGGTTAAGGTGAGATGGCAATTGCCATGCGTTTAATGCAATATGTGTGCCTAAGTTTTTACTTTTTTATAACATACTGTAAAATATATAAATATAGGATTCGCACTGCGTGTCTTACCGACGCTCGGCGCGTCTGTTCGGCAACAGTTCTGACACCTAGTCGCTACAGTGTGCGCGGGCTGTGAGTGCCGCGCACAGTTTCTGTTGCAGGCCGCCGAAACCGCCATTGCTCATAAAAACCACCAAATCGCCTGGGCGTGTTTCCGCAGCTAAAAAAGCGGCCAGCACTTCGGCGTCGGGCAGGTAGTGCGCCGACTTGCCGATGTCGCGGAGACGTTCTACCAAGCGCTCGGGCGAGAACGGCTCGTCCTGCCGGGCGCGTTCGGGACGGGGGACCGCGGTTGCGACGAAAGCGTCGGCCAAGGCGAACGCCTCGACATAGCGGCCTTCAAAGATAGCGCGGGCGTTAGTCGCGCTGGCTGGCTCAAAAACCGCGATGAGCCTGCGTTCGGGATGGGATCGGCGCAGGCCTTCTAGGGTATAGGCGACCGCAGTGGGATGGTGGGCAAAGTCGTCGATGACGAGAATGTCGTCGATGAGGCCGAGCTGCTCCTGCCGGCGCTTGACACCGGCAAAGCTAGCCAAGGCCGCGCGCAAGTCGCCGGCAGTCAGGCCAGCGTGAAAACCAGCGGCCAAGCTAGCGAGTGCATTGCAGACGTTGTAATCGCCGCTCAGCGGCAAGTCAAAAACCCCCATCTCTCGTCCCGCTCGGCACAAGGTAAAGCGCGTGCCCTCGGCACTAGCCTGGGGATTGGTAGCGCGCCAAAACGCGCCCTCTTCGAGGCCAAAGGTCTCCACCGGTGCCGACGCGTCGGGGAGGAGTTCGGCGATATTGGGATCGGTGCCGTTGGCTAGAATCAGGCCATTTTGCGGTACCATGTTGATGAGTTGGCGGAAGGCTTTGACGATTTCGGCAAGGTCTTGGTAGATGTCGGCGTGGTCGAATTCAATGTTGTTGACGATTAGTACATCGGGTAGGTAGTAGAAAAACTTCGCCCACTTGGCAAAGAAGGCGCTGTCGTATTCATCGCCTTCGACGATGAAGTGCGCACCTTGGCCGAGCCGGTAGGAGCGGTCGAAGTTTTGCGGCACCCCAGCGACGAGGAAGGAAGGGTCCAGGTCACAAGCGGTGAAGAGGTGGGCAATGAGCGCAGTAGTGGTGGTCTTGCCGTGGGTTCCGGTTATCACCACTGAGCGCTTGCCGCGGATGAAGAAATCGCGCAGCACTTCCGGTAGCGACAGGTACGGGATCCGGCGCGAGAGTACGGCCTCGGCCTCTGGGTTGCCACGCGAGATTGCATTGCCAATGATGACCAAATCCGGCGTTGGCACTAGGTGATCCGCCGAGAAGCCGACCCGCACATCGATCCCCAACTCTTCAAGCATGGTACTCATCGGAGGATAGACGTGGCTGTCCGACCCGGTGACGCGATACCCCTGCTCGCGCAGCATGCCGGCCAAAGATCCCATAGCCGTACCGCAAGCAGCGATCAAGTGAATGTGGGAACCCAATGGAAGCTGCATGACCGTATATACCGTTGGAGGAACGCAAGTGTCAAGGGAATCGGCCGGTTTGTGTTCAGCAATCGGCGATTGTTTTATTGTGGAGGCACTTGCTTGCAAGAGAGGAGACTATGGGCCAAGAGAAAGAAGCAGCAGAGGAGATTTTTCTGTCCCTCGTCATTCCCGTTTTCAACGAAGAGGAAAGCCTGCCTCATCTGTGGGACCAGATCGACAGCGCTCTGGCGACTGTAGAATGGGCTTGGGAAGCCATTTTCGTGGACGACGGGAGTACGGATACCTCGTTTGCGGTCCTGGGGAAATTGGCCAAACAGCATCCACAGGTGTGCGCCTTGCGCTTCCGCCGCAACTACCGCAAGGCCGCAGCCCTCGCCGCTGGCTTCAAGCAGGCGCGCGGCCAAGTCATCGTCACCATGGACGCCGACCTGCAAGACGATCCCCGCGAAATCCCCCGGCTGTTGGATGAGCTAAACCGCGATTGTGACTTGGTCTCGGGCTGGAAGGCTAAGCGCCGCGACCCGTTGAGCAAGACCCTCCCCTCCCGCTTGTTCAACTGGATCACCTCGCTGGTCTCTGGGGTTCGCCTGCGCGATTTCAACTGCGGCCTCAAGGCGTATCGGCGCGAGGTGGCCGAAGATGTGCTGCCGTATCTCTACGGAGAATTGTATCGGTTTTTGCCCGCCGTTGCCCACTGGATGGGCTATCGCGTCGGCGAAATCCCAGTGCAACACCATCCCCGCCGCTTCGGCCATTCCAAATTCGGGGCCAAGCGGCTGCTAAACGGGTTCTTGGATCTGCTGACCGTGACCTTCGTCGTGCGCTTTATGACCATGCCCATGCACGTCTTCGGCAGCTTGGGGCTGGGCTCCACGCTGTGCGGATCGGTCATTTGTGCCTATGTGGCCTTGCTGCGCTACGAGCACGGCAACATCCAAAACCGCCATCCCCTGCTCATGCTGGGCATTCTGCTGATCATCGTCGGCATTCAGTGCTTCTCCATCGGCTTTTTGGGAGACATGATCGCCAGCATGCACCAGCGCGGTGGGCGCACCCCGCGCATTGCCGAGCGCTTAAACGGGTGATAGCTCTTTTAGGGCCGCCAACAGCGCGTCTATCTCTGCATCCGTACCCACCGAGATTCGCAGACAGTCCGCCAAGCGCGGCGGTGTGGCAAAGTAGCGCACCAAGATCCGGCGCTCTTTGAGTTCCGCGTAGAGTTCGGCAGCGGCGCTATTGGCCCAGTGCTCGCCAACCCTAGCGAGTACGAAGTTCGCCTGCGAATTCCACACGTAAAAACCCAACGTCCGCAGCTCAGCACACAGGAGCGCGCGCGTCGCGCAGACGCGGCCGGCGTTTGCGCGCATTGCGTCGATATCTTCTAGGGCAGCCTCGGCGGCCACCAAGCTCAACTGATTGAGATTGTAGTGGTCCTTGACCTTCCACATCCCTTCAATCAGCGCAGCCGGAGCAAAAGCAAAGCCAATGCGCATACCAGCGAGAGAAAAGGACTTGGACATGGTGCGCACGACGATGGCGTTGGGATGCTCTTCGATGAGCGGAACGCAACCACCCTGCGAAAAATCGACATACGCTTCATCTACGACCAAAACGCCGTCAACCCGCGCACAGAGCGCGGTGACCTCATCGTAGGGCACGAGGGTGCCCGAGGGCGCATTGGGATTGGCGAGAAAAGTGATACGGGCCCCGGGCACGGCCAAGCCCTCGGGCAGGGAGAAATCCTCGCCGAACTCGATTGGGACCGCCTCAGCCCCCTGGATGTCGATCAGCGGCTTGTAGTAGCCGTACGTGGGATGGGGATAGGCGATTTTGTCGCCCTCGCCGGCGAAGCTGCGGATGATGACGTTGAGCAGCTCGTCCGAGCCGTTGCCGGCCATGATTTGTTGGGGAGCAATGGCGAATATCTCGCCCAACTTGCGGCGCAGAGCCCAAGCGTCTGGGTCGGGATAGAGGCGCAAATCAGCGGAGCATGCATCGCGCAACCGCGCTAGCACTAAGGGGGAAGGCGGATAGGGGTTTTCGTTGGTATTGAGCTTGATATAGCCCTTCTCGCGGGGCTGTTCCCCTGGGACGTACCCGCGCAGACGAGCGATATTGGGGCGGAACAGATCCGACACGACTAACTGCTTGCAGGCTCATCCACGCGCTGTACTTCCAAAACGCCCTCGATCTGCTCGATTTGGTCTATGGCCTGGCGCAGTTGCTCGTTGTCGGCGATGTCGATCCAGAAGTCCTGTTCGGCGATGTGGCCATCAGTGCGAGTAGTGGAATCGCAGATGTTGGAGCCAGTGTCGCTGATAGCCCGCGCAATGTCCGCGAGCAAGTACGTGCGGTCCCAACTGCGGGTGCGCAACTGAACGGTAAAGGCCGGTTCGTCCTCCAGCTCCCACTCGACCGCGAGCAGGCGGTCTGGCTCCGCAGAAATCCGGCCGATGTTGGGACAGTCGGTGCGGTGCACCGTGACGCCTCGGCCTCGGGTAACTAGGCCAACAATCTCGTCGCCCGGGATGGGACCACAGCACTTGCCGAAGCGGATCATCAGGTTTTGCATCCCCTGGATGCGGATGTCTCTGCGGTCTCGGGGCCGGAGCGCGCGCCGCTTGGGCTTGGGCGGGGCTATTCTGCTGATGACCTTGCCGATTGACAGGTCTCCGTTGCCCAAGGCCGCGTAGAGGTGCTCGACATCGCTGAACCCGAATTCCTCCGCCACGGCATCAAGGTCGGGTGGGTCATCGGCCCGATAGGTCTTCAGCCCCCTGTCGAGCGCCTCCTTGCCAAGGCGCACGTTGTGATCGTATTGCTCCTCCCGCAGCCAGCGGCGGATGGCCTGGCGGGCCTTGGCAGTCTTGACTTGGTCCAGCCAAGCGAGTTTGGGCTTTTGCTGTGGTGCCGTGACGATCTCCACGGTTTGGCCACTGCTCAAAGCCGCGCTTAGCGGCACGACGTGGTCATTTACTTTGGCCGTCGCGCAGTGCAACCCGATGTCGGTGTGGATGGCAAAGGCAAAATCAATCGGCGTGGCCCCCTTGGGCAATTGGTGTAGGTGGGCTTTGGGGGTGAAGACAAAGATCTCGTCCTGGGACGCGAGCTCGGTCTTCAGGTTTTCCATGAACTCGACCGGGTCGGTCGCCTCCTGTTGCCAGTCGATGACTTGGTGCAGCCAACTCATGTGTTGGTTTAAATCGCTGGGACCCGTGTCGTTGGATTTGTAGCGCCAGTGAGCGGCGATGCCGATTTCGGCCGTGTGGTGCATCTGTGCGGTGCGAATTTGTACTTCGACGTATTGGCCTTTGGGGCCGATCACCGATGTGTGCAGCGACTGGTACATGTTGCTCTTGGGAGTCGATATATAGTCTTTTATGCGTCCGGGGATGGGGGTGTACATGTGGTGGACCCAACCGAGGATTTGATAGCATTCGCGCACGGTGCCAGGGATGATGCGCATAGCCAGCAGATCGTAAATTTCCTCAAAGGGCTTACTGCGCGCCTTCATTTTATTGTAGATGCTGTAGAAGTTCTTAGCGCGGCTTGTAAATTCGGCCTTAATGCCATTGGCGTGCAGGCACTCCTCGATCGGGACCTTGAATTCCTTTATATAGTCTTCGCGCTCTTGGCGCGTCATGGCCACGCTTTCGCGCAACTCTTGGTAAATTTTGGGTTCGAGGAACTTGAGGCTTTGGTCCTCTAACTGCCAGCGGATCCGCGCCAGCCCAAAGCGGTGGGCTAGCGGTGCGTACACTTCGAGCGTTTCGCTCGCGGTCCGCTCGCGGGATTCGGGGCTTAGGTATTGGAGCGTGCGCATGTTGTGCAGGCGGTCGGCCAGCTTGATGAGCATGACGCGGATGTCCTTGACCATAGAGATCAGCATCTTGCGGTAGGTCTCGGCTTGGCGCGCCTCGCGGCTTTCGTAGGTTATCTGATCGATTTTGGTAACCCCGGCGATCAGTTCGGCGATCTTGTCGCCAAATTGCTCGGCGACCTCCGCATACGTGGCCGGTGTATCTTCGATGACGTCGTGCAAAAGTCCGGCTGCAACCGTGGTG
>JAPOYQ010000499.1 GCA_026706505.1 Gemmatimonadota bacterium | reverse complement strand
TGCAGATCGGCGTCTCGGTCTGTACCGGCGAGATCTTTTACGGAGCCAAGATGTTCCGCGAGTTGATGGAACAACAGGCCTGCGACCTGCTGGAGCCGGACATCCCCCACAGCGGCGGAGCCATTGAAATCCGCCGCATCGCCGAGCTAGCCGAGATGTACCACATGTCGGTCGCCCCTCACTACATGCGGAGCGCAATTACGGGCATGGCCGCAGTGCATATCTGTTCCACTCTGCCCAATTTCCTCGCCCTAGAGCACCACTCGCGCAACATCCCACTGTGGGGCACCATGCTCGACATCAAAAACCCAATTCAGCAGGGTTATATCGACGTGCCCGACGGCCCTGGCTTGGGCGTCGATCTAGACGAAAAAGCCATCGCCGCCGTGCTACCTGCCGGAGTGCCGCTGTGGTCCTGAGCCGCCGCGCATCCGTGATCGTCTTGTGATATTATTCTGCGTCCATCTGCGGATTACTCTATAATAGGAGCACTAATTATGAAATCGCAAAACTACATCGACGGCCAGTGGGTTGGAGCCTCGGACGGAAAGACCTTTGCCCAGCGCAATCCAGCCGACCTAGAACACGTAACCGGCGAGTGGCCCCAAGGCACCAGCGCCGACGCCGAGCAGGCCATTGAAGCAGCGCACGCGGCATTTCCAGCGTGGGCCGACATGGGCGTGTACCAGCGGGCAGAGTACTTGTCGCGGGCGGTCGCCGTGCTAAAGGGGCGGGCCGAAGAAATCGCCGCAATCCTCACCGCGGAAAACGGCAAGACGCTCGACGAAGCGCGCACCGAAATAGGGTCGGCGGTGCGCGAGATGGAGTTCCAGATCGCCCGGGGGATCTCCATGTGCGGCCAGACCGCGCCATCGGCGCAAGCCGGGGTGTTCGCCTACAGCGTGCGGCGGCCCCTCGGGGTGGCGTCGATCATCAGCCCCTGGAACTTTCCCTTCAACGTGCCGGGCCGCAAGTGCACGCCGGCGCTGGTCAGCGGCAACACCATCGTCTTCAAGCCGGCGAGCCTGACGCCCGGAGCCGGGCGGGCTTTCGTCGACATCTTCGCCGAGGCGGGACTGCCTCCGGGGGTGCTGAACTTCGTCTGCGGCGGGGGGAGCACCGTCGGAGAGACGATGATCACCCATCCACTGGTGCAGGCGATTTCCTTTACCGGCTCGACCCAGGTGGGCCGTGGCATTCAGCAGCGCGCCGCCCAGGGGCTCATCCGCACGCAACTGGAAATGGGCGGCAAGAACCCCGCGGTCATCCTGGCCGACGCCGACCTCGACATGGCCGCGGATGCCGTCGTCAAGGCGGCCTACGCCTGCGCCGGACAGTGGTGTACTTCGACGAGCCGGGCAATCGCCGAGCGCGAGGTCGCCGCAGCCTTCACCGACAAGGTGCTAGAGCGCGTCAAGCAAATTCGCGTGGGAAATGGGACCGAGGATGGGGTGGATATGGGGCCGGTGTGCGGCACGGACCAGCTCGAAACCATCGAAGCCTACATCGAGATCGGCAAAGCGGAAGGAGCCTGCATCGCGCATGGAGGCGAGCGCCTGACCGACAACGGACTCGACAAAGGGTGTTTTATTGCGCCGACGGTTTTTACCAACGTCCAGCCGCGGACGCGCATCGCTCAGGAGGAGATTTTCGGCCCGGTGTTGTGCCTAATGGTGGCAGAGGATTTTTCCGAAGCCCTAGAAATCGCCAATGGCGTGGAGTTTGGGCTGGCGTCGTCCATTTTCACGCGGGACATTGGGCGGGCTTTTCAGTTTTTAGATGAGACCGACGTGGGGCTGACGCACGTCAACATGATGACGGCCTACCGCGAGCCCCAGCTCTCATTCGGCGGGGTGAAGGCTTCCGGGCACGGGATCCCGGAATCGGGCGACACTGGGATCGAGTTTTTCACCGAGCACAAGGTCGCCTTTATCAATTATCTGTAATAGGCTGGTAGGTCGGGAAGACGCGGGGAAAGGCACAGCCCGAGGTCTTTTGGCGGGTAGCCGCGTCAATGTAGCAAACGCTGAACGCACGGCGCGGGCGATTGGTGCTATTCGTCTCCGAGCGGTGCAAGGTCCAGTTGTGCAAAAGCACCACCTCGCCTTTTTCCATTTCCAAATACAGCCGCCTCTCATCCGGGGCGTGCTGCGCGCGCTCGTCCTCCGAGAGCAGATCTCCCGTCTCGGGGATCATGGTGTGGTGCGAGCTGGGGATGATCTGTAGGCAACCGTTGGCAACGCATGTGTCGTCGAGCGCGGTCCACACTGTGACTTTGGGGGGAATGCTCAGTTGCCAGCCGCCAGCGCCGTCTTGGTGCCAGTTGATCAGGACGCCCTGCTCGGCGGGCTTGTTGAAAAACATGGCGCGAAAAATCGAGACCTCCGAGGCGACGATCTTAGCGGTTAAGTCGCGGAAGAGCGGCTTTTGAATGTAGTCCAAGAACAGCGGATCCTGCTCCAGGTCCTGAATTTTGCGGTACTTCAGCGAGGAACCCTTAAACTCCTTGGTCTGCCGCGAAAGATCGGGGTTGCCGGCCGAAGGGCATAGCTGCATGAGCATGTTGTCGTAGCTCACTTCGCCGAGCATGATCTGGTCAATGCGCTGGCAGAGGGCGTCAATCTCCTCGCGGGAAGCCACGTGGCCGAGGCGCACGTAGCCCTGCTCGTGAAACTGGTCGAGTTCGGTGGCACTTAGCTCGGAGGCGTGGAGAGCGGTCATGTCAAGCTCCTTTGATCTTAAGCAAGGCGGGCGAGCGCGTCTTGCCGGCTGATGCGGCGGAAAGATTGTTCGAGCACGGGACTTTGGCCCTGCCAGCCCTCCCCGCCTTCGCTATCGGGCACGGAGTCGCAAACGCTTTGGCACCAGGAGGCGAGTGGATCTGCCGGGCAGCGAATGACCAAGTCGGGGTCGGCGACCGCACCTGTGGCCGAATACGCATAGCAGGTTTCAATGAGCCGCTCGGCCGCGGCTAGCTGCTGCCGCTGGTATTCGCGCGGAGCCGGAGGGCCGTCGGGCACGAGCAGGATGTTGACGCCGCGGTCGGTAATCGCGTTGAGCCGCTCGACCGCATCCGTGCCGACCAACACGTCTTTGTGCTCAGGCCAGATGTCGAACATTCCATAGGCCGCCTTGGGCTCGCGCGATTGGAAGGTGAAGTTATCGGGGTACGCGAAGAAATCCTCGCCCGTGGCGCGGTAGGTATTGTAAAAGGCCGTTACGTGGGCCATGATCAAACTGACGGCTCCGATACCCTCAAGGCGATTGGGCGCTAGCACCCCGAGCCTCTTGGTATTGGTAAAGCCGCGAAAGTACTCTGCCAGCGCGACTGGTTGGCCGCTGACAAGTATCTCAAAATCGCTGTCGCCGAGCGTTGAACTGTGCATGGGTAACTCCACCTAATATTTCAAATATGTAACGCCATCGGGCGCACCGCCACAAGCATGCGCAAGTCGCCGTGCAGTCTACTCCAGCAGAATACCACCATCGAGGACGATATTTTTTCCCGTCATAGACGGAGTTCTGCACAGCATCTCAAAAACATAGAGCAGGTGCATAGGGGGGACTTCCTGATTCCACACCTTCATTAGGTTTTTGACCCCGTCAATGGCTTCGCGCGGCGTGTTGGAAATCATCTGGCCACTGACAATGACCGGGCTGATGGAATTGACGCGAATCCCGAATTCCTTGCCTGCCTGCACTGTATAGTTGCGGCTGAGACCAAGCAGAGCCGCCTTGCTGCATACATAGGGTGCCCCTACGTACAGCCCGCCCACCAAGGCGGCCAGCGACACAATGTTGATGATTTGCCGATCGCCGCTGCCATGCTGCATCAAGCCGACCGCGCCTTGGCTCATAAAAGCCGCGCCTTTTGCATTTACATTGAGGACGCGATCCCAGTTGTCCTCGGTCATGTCGAGCAACTTTACCTCACTGAGGAGCCCGGCGTTATTGATGAGCAGATCGAGGCCGTCGTACCGTTCGGCTATTTCAGCGTAGAAAGATTTGATCTGCGCGACATCGCTGAGGTCCACGCGATGGACGCTGTACTCGCCACCGTAGGACGCCACGGCCTCTGCGGTGTCGTCCTGCGGCACCACATCTACCATAATGGGGATCCCGCCGCGCGAGGCGATAAAGGTCGCAAAGAGCTTTCCAATCGTCCCACTGGAGCCAGTGATAATGCAGCGCCGACCCTTGAGGTATTCTTCCATTGTTACGTACTGCTCAAGTCCAACACTACCGTTCATAAGATTTGTCTCCTAGCGTTATAATGTGGACGGCATTAAAAGGCCCTTTTGGACGCTAGTCAAGGAGCGGCTCCGTTGTAACGTCGGCAACAACAAACGGCACCCCTCCTTGACTGGGCCACAAAAAATCTCTTTATCCATACACCACGCACCAACTAAAAAGGAGCCAATCCATTGACTGAATCTACCCGCCAAAATATCCAACCGGATGACCTGAAGGCTTTTTGCACCGCCGCCATGGTCAAAGCCGGTCTCAGCCAAGAAGACGCCGCACTAAGCGCCCACGTCTTCGTCACCACCGACACTTGGGGCACCTTTACGCACGGCACCCGGCAGATTCGCGGCCTGATGCAGAACGCGCGGCGCGGCCGTCTGGTCGCAACCGCAAAAGAGAAAATCGTCGCCGAGGGACCCTCTTGGGCCATTATCGACGCCTGCGACGGCATGCCGCCCTCCATCTCTTACCGCTCCGTTGAATTGGCCGTTGCCAAAGCCCGCCAAAGCGGCATGTGCTACATCGGCATCCGAGGCAGCAGCCACTACGGTGCCGCCGGGTTTTACGCCAACATGATCGCCGAAAACGACATGATCGGCCTTTCCATGTGCAATGTGGAACCCTGCATGACCGTACCAGGCGGCAAGAGCAGGGTGCTGGGAACCAACCCAATCGCCTACGCCGCACCCACCGGCACCGACCGCACCGTCATGCTCGATATTGCCACCAGCGCGGTTGCCGCGACCAAAATATTCGCCGCCAAAAACGAAGGTCGCGAAATTCCCGACACCTGGCTAGTGGACGAAGAGGGCATCCCAACGACCGATCCCACCGAATTTCCAGAAAAAGGCGCGCAGTTGCCCATGGCCGGGCACAAAGGGTACGGATTGGCCGTGCTGGTAGAGTTGCTAACGGCAACCCTTAGCGGAGCGGCAATGATGAGCAGCGTCCAGAGCTGGGTCGCCGACACGGACGCGCCCTCAAACCAAGGTCATGCCTTTGTCGCCATCGACGTCGGCGCAATGATGCCGCTAGAGGAGTTCCACGCCCGCATGGACGCCATGTGCAAAGAGATCAAGAGCGCTTCTCCAGCCAAAGGCGGGACCATCTTCCTGCCGGGCGAGATCGAGTGGAACAACCGGGAACAAGCGCTAGCCGAGGGTATTGTCATGCCCGAGGATGTCTTGATCAGCCTGCGAGGGCTAGCCGAAGACAGTGGCCTCGACCCCGCAGATTTCAATCTGGACTTGGGCTGAGCAGCCGCTTCATCCCTCCTCGAAGTACCGCGCCAGCGCCCGCTCCGGCGGCCACAAGTCGAGCAACTCGACGGCCTCCGCCAGCGATGTGCCGGCAAAGGACGCCTCCAACTCCTCCCGCGTGCGCCGCCGCGCCGGACGCTCGTTTAGATTGGCCACCTCAAACAGCACCCGCGCGTTGATCGCCGCGCACTCGCTCAGGCCCTGGGGATAGACCTTGTCCGCGGTGTCGGCTCGGCTGTGGCCATAGAAGCGATCCTCGGGCCATACCGACTCCGTGCCCAGACCCACGGTAGGCACGCCGTGGGCGAAGAACGGGAAGTGATCCGAACCCCAACTCGTCGTACCGCAGGACGCGCCAAAGGGTTTTTCGAGCCCATCCACGTGCACGCGGCTCGCCACCGCCTCCAAGACCGGCAGCAGATCCTCGGCCCCGGCAATTCCCAGCCCCGAGGGCCGACCGCCGACATCGTTGTTGATCATCAGCCAAGTGTCGTCGAGTTCGCCAGCGTGGCGCTGCGTGTACGCCCAAGACCCGACCAGTCCCGACTCCTCGACCCCGAAGGCCACGAACCGCACCGTGCGCCGCAGGTGCTCGCGGTGCACGGCGAGGGCGCGCGCCGCCTCGACCACGGCGACCACGCCCGCGGCGTTGTCAATGGCACCAGGACCCACGTGCCAAGTGTCGTAGTGAGCACCGCAGACCAATATCTGCTGCGGATGCTCGGTCCCGGTCAACTCGCCGACCACGTTCCACGACTCCTTGGGCTCGATGCGGCTGTCGAGGACCAACCGCAGCCGCACCGGTCCGCGCCGCTGCTGCAGACGCTTGAGGTACTCGGCGTCTTCGAGACTGATCGAGGCCACCGGCAAGTCACCGACCCGCTGGAAACAACAGGTGCGAGCCGGCTGCAAGGCACCAGCGTAGTTGCGGTGCTCAAGCAGTGCCACGGCACCGAAGCGCGCTGCCAAGGGCGTCTTCAACTGGCGGGCAAAGGGGTAGTAAGGTGCCACTGCGATGCGACCGCGCACCTCGTCGGCCCGCTGCGCTAGCTCCTCGGCGTCGCAGCGCTCAAGGAACACGACCTCGCCTTCCACCCCCTGCTCCGGGGTCGAAGGCGACAGCCCTCCACACCGACACGGGATCGAGCGTCCTGCCTCCGGCGCCACCACGGTCAACTCCTCGCGCTGCGGCCGCCAAGCGCGGTACTCGAAAGGCTCCAAGTGGACGCGATCGAGTCCATAGCGCTGAAAGGTCTGCAGCAGGAAGTCCCGCGCCCGGACCTCTCCCTCGCTGCCAGCTACGCGCATGCCGATGTCGTCAGCTAACACGAGCAGATTTTCCCAAGCCTCGGACCGCGCCTCGACCTCGGCAACGATTGCTTCTTCGATTTTGTTTTCCATTAGCTACCTCAAGGCCACCGCGACAACACCGTCTTCTGCCGCGTGTAGAACAGAATTCCCTCGGTCCCCTGCACGTGCAGGTCGCCGAAAAACGACTGGTCCCAGCCGGAAAAAGAGAACAGAGCCATGGGCGCCGGCACGCCCACATTCACGCCAATCATGCCGCACTCCACCCCGCGCGTAAACGTGCGCGCCGCACCGCCATCGCGGGTAAAAATGGTCGCCGCATTGCCGTACGGGATGCGGTTAATCCAGTCGATCGCCTGGTCCAGCGTCTCGGGCCGCATCAGCCCCAAGACCGGGCCAAACAGCTCCTCCGCGAACAGGCCATGGCCGGGGGTCACGCCGTCGAGCAGGGTCGGGCCGACGTAGAAGCCTGTGTCCGGCACGCCTTCGCGCCCGTCGCGCACCACAGCCAAGTCCGCCGAAGTAGCGCCGGCGATGTGGCCGACGAGGCGCTGTCGGGCGGCACCGTCGATGACCGGACCCATGTCCACATCGTCGCGCAACGTGTCCCCCACCGTCATCGTATCCATAGCAGAGGCCAGTTGGTCGCGCAGGCCGTCGCTGGCGTCGCCGATGCCCATCAGCAGGGAACCGGCCATGCAGCGCTGGCCAGCACAGCCAAAGGCCGAGTGCATAACCGCATTCAGCGTCGGGTCTGCGGCCGCCGCCTCGCCAAACAGGCCGGACTCGACCGCGTCGGGCATGACGAGCAGCACGTTTTTGGCTCCGCCCGCTGCCTGACAGCGCTTGCCCGTCTGCCCGGTCAACTCGTACACTCGGCGCGCCACCGGCGACGAACCGACGAAGGAGAGGGCCGCGATTCCAGGGTGCCGACAGAGAGCTTCGACCACATCCCGGCCACCGTGCACGATGTTCAGCACCCCCGGCGGGAGCCCCGCCTCGATGAACAGTTCTGCCAAGTGGTTGGCCGTAAACGGCACCTTCTCGCTCGGTTTCAGCACGAAGCAGTTGCCGCAGGCGATGGCCAGCGGATACATCCACATGGGCACCATGGCCGGGAAGTTGAACGGCGTAATGCCGGCGCACACCCCCACAGGCTCGCGCGTGGCGGCACCGTCAATACCGGCAGCCAGCTCCGGCAACACCTCGCCCTTGGCCATCTGACCAATACCGCAGGCCAACTCGACGACCTCAATGCCACGGCGCACATCGCCCCGCGCTTCCTCGCGGGTCTTGCCGTTCTCGCCGCAGAGCATCTCAGCCAGATGCTCGAACTGCTCCTCCAGTAGTTCGCGGTAGCGGAACAAAACCCGCGCCCGTTCCGGTGCTGGCGTCGCCGACCACCTCGCAAAGGCCCGACTCGCGGCCTCCACCGCTAGATCTACTTCGACGCGGTCGCACTGCGGTGTGCGTCCGATCACTTCTCCAGTGGCGGGACGGTACACCGGCGTGTGAGCCTCGACTTCCGGCGTTATCCAGTGCTCGCCGATAAGGATAGGAATGGCGTCTGTTGGGGTCATGGTTTGGTCCTTAGCGAAGCATCATGAACGTTGATAATGGCAAACTGACGATCCGCGGATCGTCCGCCGTGCCGGAATTATCTTGCGTCACGAGAATTCCAAACGGCGCATTATTTACAGATTTTTCCAAAAACGAGCGCAAACCCAACGTATCGCGGAATGGATCTATGCGTCTCTGGTATTTGATCTCTACCGGAATACGCACGCTGCCGACCATCAACACAAAGTCAACTTCCTGGTCCGTGCCCCTTTCGGGGAAATGGGCAATGTCCAAGCCGTGAATCGTTGACGCAACCGAGCCGAAAATACTCTCCGCCAAATGGCCAGCCAAAGTCGTCAGTTCAGGGCGCTGCGCTAGTTCATCTGGTACAAGGGGAATGTGTTCTTGCAGCCAACTAGCCCTGAGTCCGTGGTCCACCAGACAAAGTTTCGGACTGCCTCGTCTTCGTTTGAGGCGAATTTCCAGCGGTGGAATAAGGCGCAATAAGAGCGTATCCCCAAGGAACTTCAGATAGGAAGTAACGCGCTGAGAGCCAATGTTCGCATCCAGCGAGATTCGCGCTTCTTCCGCCAAGGTGGCTATCCTCGGGGTCTGACCAGCATAGCGGCAAACCAGCCGGAACAATTCTTCCAAGAGATTCTCATCTCGCTTTCGCCCCCGCTCGCCGATTCTCAAATCGTGCTGAATGACTCTTTTGATGACTGTCTCGTTGAGGTGATCAGCCAGTTGAGAAAATTCTACCTCTTTCTCGCGATGGACGATGGGATAGCCGCCGCGCTCTGAGAAATAGACGAATGCTTCTGCGCAAAATTCCCCGTGTTCAATCCCGTATTCGCGCAAGCCACGCCAAAATTCCTTGTCTAATAGATTTGCCAGACCATTATCTCCGAGAAAGGGTTCCAACGTCGCAAAGCTGCGCAGCGCACCGATTTCAGTGAGCGACAGGACGCCTGCTTCGATAGTATTGATCCGGCCGGCGAGACTGTCGCGTCCCAATTCGATGCGCAGGGCCGAACTGCCGGTGACGATCACTTTGACGGAAGCGTTATCAACCAACGACTTGAGTTGGACATCCCAACCATCGAGGTTTTGAATCTCATCGAAAAACAAGTAGGCCGTTGCGCCGGCTTGAGCTAACGCATTGAACCGCTTGGGGGTAATGCGCCGTTCGAACCAATCCGAAATGCGCAAGATGGGTTCCTTCAAGTTGCCCAAAGTTTCAAGATCGTCAAACTGGACGCGAAGAATTCTTCTCGGATCCACGCCCTCGTCGAGCAAGTCTTGAATGATCTGAAATTGCGCTGTGGTCTTGCCGATTTGGCGCGGTCCCCGAACGACGATAATCGGCGCGATATTGGCATCCAAACGTCGGCGCATCTGCGCTACCAAATGCCGTCTCGTCGTCGGCTGTAGCGGCATCGCTTCGCCTTCCCACCACGGATTGAAACGCCGCAAGTTATAGCCAAGAGCCGGCGGGAGGCCAGAGTCAGCGAAAAACGTGGTTTGATCAAGCATGATCTCAATCTTCGTTTGGAGCCAATACAACTTGCGTGTAGATCATAATCAAACTTGCATACCTGATATGTCAACGAGCCCCACATCAACGGTAAGGTAACACTTGACGTAGAATAGGACGTGAAACAGCTTTCGCGCCAAGTCTAACGAGGAGACGAACGATGAATACGCACCCTACAACTCCGCAAATTCTCTCGGTCGAGAAGATCTGGGACCGCGGCCCCCACAACGCCTTCACCGATCTGGTGCGCTTCGCCGATAGGTGGTGGTGTACCTTCCGCGAGGCCCAAGACCACGGGCCAAGCATCGGCACCGTGCGCGTCATTTGCTCAGACGATGGCCACGCTTGGGAGTCGACAGCCGTGCTAGCGGAACAAGAGGTAGACCTGCGCGACCCTAAGCTGTCGATCACCAGCGACGGACGCCTGATGCTAGTCGCCGGCGGCAGCCTGTACGCGGGCACCGAGTACGGCACCCGCGCGCCGCGCATTGCCTTTTCAGACGACGGCTACACCTGGACTACGCCGCAGAAAGTGCTGGCGGAAGACCACTGGCTGTGGCGCGTCACTTGGCACGAGGGGATAGCCTACAGCGTATCAAAGCTGGGCGAGGGGTCTCATCCGCGCCGGGGGTTCCTCTACTCCAGCACCGACGGCCTCAACTGGCAGTGGATCACCGAGTTTTTCCTGCCTAACGATACTTGGACGGCCAGCGAGACCACGCTGCGCTTTATGCCCGACGGGACCATGATTGCCCTAGTGCGGCCCGACTGGATCGGCACCAGCCAGTCTCCGTACACGGACTGGCAGTGGACCCAAATCGACCACCCAATGGGAGGGCCTAATTTTATCCGCTGGTCGGATGGTACGCTGTGGGCCAGTGCCCGCAGTCGGCACCCCGACGGCGGCGCGGCCACGGTCCTGGCGCGGATGACGCCGACCAGTTACGAGCCAGTGCTATGGCTACCCAGCGGCGGCGACTGTAGCTACGCCGGCATGGTCGAACACGAAGGCCTGCTGTGGATGAGCTACTATTCGTCGCACGAAGGGAAAACCAGTATTTATCTGGCGCGAATAGCCGTCTAGGCCGCCGGTGCCCCCAAACGGCGTCTGTCGTATATTACCCAACCCATTAACCGCGAGAAGCCATGCCCGACCAGATCGACCCCATCCAATTCGAGGTCATTCGCAACGCCCTGCTCGAAGCCACCGAGGAGATGGCCATTGCCCTCCGGCGCAGCGCGTATTCGACCAACATCAAAACCCGCGCCGATTTCTCCTGCGCCTTTTTCGACCGCCAGTTGCGGCCCGTCGCCCAAGCCTTTACCCAGCCAGTGCACCTTGGCTCGCTGACAATCCTCACGCCCCGTGCAGTCGCCGAATACGGACCTGAGAACTTACAGGCCGGAGACGCGATCCTCGTCAACGACCCCTATCGCGGCGGAGTCCATCTCAACGACATCACGCTGATTTCGCCCGTCTATTGCGGCGCGGAACTCTTTGGCTATGTAGCCAACCTCGCCCATCACGTCGATGTCGGCGGCGGTGCGCCGGCCAGCATTGGAGCCTTCCAGCAGGTGTATCAGGAGGGCATCATCATCCCGCCGGTAAAGCTGGTGCGCGGCGGAGAAATCGCGGCTGACGTTTTTGAACTGGTCATCGCCCAAATCCGCTCCAAGCGGGAGACGCGCGGCGACTTTCGCGCCCAGGTAGCGGCTAATCACTCGGGGATTCGCCGACTCAACGCCCTCGTCGAGCAGGTAGGATTGGCGCAGGCGTCTTTCTACATGGATCGGCTCCTCGACTACACCCGAGAGCGGACGCTAGCCGAACTAGCCAAGTTGCCCAAGGGGGAGTTCACGGCCACAGGCGTCGTTGATAACGACGGCTTCACTGACGAGCCGGTGCGACTCCAGGTCCGCGTCGCCATCGACGACGAGGGAGTGCTCTTCGACCTAACTGGGTGCGATCCGCAGCGCCGGGCACCGGTCAACTCCACGTACTCCCAGACTTTTGCGGCCTGCGCGTATGTGCTCAAGTGTCTGATCGACCAAGACGTGCCGGTCAACGCCGGCTTCTACGAGCAAGTGCGGCTCGTGGCTCCCGAAGGGACAGTTGTCAACTGCACGGCA
>JAPOYQ010000097.1 GCA_026706505.1 Gemmatimonadota bacterium | reverse complement strand
TGCGTTCCCACACAAAGCTGTGGTCCATCCGGTTCTCGCGCTTGAAGGACCGAGCTTCGAGACGCTTGTAGAGCGTCGTATCAGTTACATCCCGGTTCAGGTGTTGGCGCAGGAAGGCCTCGGCCACTTCCTGCGCCTCTTCTATGGTGAGCTCTGTACCCTCTTGACCCTCGGGCACGGCATGCGAGATGTAGGAGAGGTCGCCGTGGCCGTCGACGCTAATGGTGAGTTCCTCTTTTTCGAGAGGCTTGAACCATCGCACACTCCAGCGCCACGAGCCCGTGTGCTCGGCCGCGAGCGTGTCCGCCCGCGCTACATCGACGTTGCGCAGCAGATGTGTAAAGTGATTGGAACCGAGACTGCTCGAGAATGAGGTGGTGCGACGATAGCCTTCGAGGTCGAGTCCGAGCTGTCCCCGAATCCCTTCGGCAATCTCGATGGCCTGCGCACGGGTGGGGACCTTCTCGCGTGCGTATTCAGCGAAATTCCGCGGTTCGCAAGCGAAGTATGCGGACCAGCCCAACAGACCGAGGATGCCAAAGACGAGGAGACCCTTGCCGGAGATGAGGTAGTCAGAGGGCCTCTTGCGTTTGATCGGAGGTTCAGGCGGCTCCGCAGGAAGGGCAGATGGCGGGGGGGCGGCCTTTGGTGCCTCCGGAGTGGGTTCAGGGGGCGCGTCTTCGTAGCGACCGCGGACGGCGCTCCAGATGGCGGGAAGGGCCGGGATGGAGATGATGGCGACAGCGAGGATGCCCGAGATCTTGAAGTAGAGGCTGTCGGACTGCACCATAGGATAGACACCGAGAAAGCAGTTGTACACGTAGTGGGAGATGATGGTCGCCCAGACACCGAAGCGCAGGAAGACTATGCCGAAGAGGATTCCCACGATGGTCAGTTCCAAGCCTCGGATGTAGATCGGTTCCTGCGGATAGTCGGCGTGGAGGAAGGCCCACACCACGGCGGAAACGAGAAGGGCCAACCAACTTCTCTTAAGCCAGCGAAGGAGAAGGGAGATGGCCACCAGCCGGAAGAGAAACTCCTCCATGGTGGCCGCCACGAGCCCCGTCAGAAGGGGATATATCCAAGGCAGGTACGTGCTGTAGGCATTGCTGTATTGGGTCATGGCGGCAGGCGACCAGACCCCGAGGTAGTCGTTGCCCAGAATGTAGAAGAGAGTGACGTAACCCAAGTGGGCAAATGCCAGGCCATAACCGACAAGGGTGACGCGTGCAAAGCTCGCCGACCGCCAGTGCCGCAGGGAAACCCGCTCTAGGGGGTTGCTCCAGTCTCTTACGTCCTGCGCGATGGTGCCGCCTGCCGCGCCGCACACGGCGACGATGAGGGCCATGACAGCGGCGCCGAGGAGACCAGTGAAGATGAAGTTGAGAATAAAGGAGACGTAGGACTGCATGGTGTCGTATCCGAACAGACTGAGCGGATAGCCATTGATGGATCCGAGGAGGGAGACGGCTCCCACGAGGATGCCGATGGATACGGCGACGCGCCATGTGAGTGTGCGCTGGCGATACTTGCGCACTAGGACGACGATCATGGCAATGGCCAGTGCGAGGGTGAAGCCTCCGGCGACCTTGGTGAGCAGACCGGCGCGAGTGCGGATCTCGCGGTATTCGCGCGAGAAGGTCTCGGGGATCTTGAGGTATTCGGAGAAGCCACCCACCCTGTCCCCTTGGACTGTGACGTACAGGCGGTAGTGTCCATCATCGCCGACGACGAAGTCCCTCTTGCGGTAGGTGAAGGTGTGGTCCCTCCGCTTGGGGCGGTCGATGCTGGAGGCCTCGATGGGTTCGTAGGCGTCGAGTGAAAAACCCTGAACATCGGTGAGGAAGGCCTCGGCGATGTGCCGGGCATCCTCTTCTGAGAGGCTGGTGCCTTCGTCGGACTCGAGGATGCTGTGGGTAAACCCTACGACGCGCCCGCCGGGATCGATGCGGACGCGGAGTTCTTCCTTCTGCAGCGGTTTGAAATAGCGGATGTTCCAATACCACACCGAAACCCACTCCCGCACGAGGCGGTTGGCCTCGGCCAAACCCAAGGTGCGCTCGAGGAAGATCTGGGGCAGGCTGGCATGGGAGAAGACTTGAGCGCTCTCGTATTCGGTGAGGTCGTAGCCGAGGCGGTGGAGATATGCTTCGGCAGCCTGATAAGCCTGTTCGCGGTCTACGCGAAAGTTAAGTGAGGCAACGGGAAAGGCTCGGTCGAAGAACTGGATATAACAGGCGAGACCGAGAGCGCCTGAGATCAGGAAGGAAAAAATCCACACAGCATCGCGTCGGGTCATGGTGTCCCCCACCTCACGCCTTTTGTCTCCAGTGGGTATTCCCGCACCTCGCTCGGAGCCAGCTCAACGCGCTGCCAATCGGCCGTCCCCGCCATGCGCCACTCCAGCGCCTGCTGCTCCTCGCTCCCATTGTAAAACACCACTGTGCCCGGCCCACTGACTGGCGGTTGCAAGATCGCCAGGATCTGCTCGGGCAAATGGCCTTCGGCCCACTCGACCAGCGGCACCACCGCGCCTTGTACTTCGCACGTGCCCATCAACAACGGTCCATAGCAACCTGTCACTGCCCCGCAGCCCCAATTGCGCCCGTGCCCCGCGGCCACCGAGCAAATCGCCCCGCCCATATCGGCGTGCTCGCGCCCGCCGCGCAACACCCGCCGCGCCATTGCGAATTTGGCCGCCGCCGCCCCCAGCGCCCGCCGCGCCATGGTCCACTCGCCCGTCAATTGATACCCCAGCGTCAATGCCGCCGTGCTCGGCTCGCGCGAGGGCTGCACCGAGCCATCTTCTGCCCAATGGCCCCAGTAGATCATGTCGCTGCGTTTGCCCACCCCCGGCTCGCGACGCTTCCGCTCCTGGGGAAAGACCATCGCCCACGGTGCTTCCGACTCGGCGGGTTGTCGCGTCAGTACCGCGCACATCGCGTCGTCCAGCGAAGAATCGGCGAAGGTGCGGCGATAGTAGGAAAGCGCGGCCGCGGCCGGGTCGGCGTAGGGATCGAGCAATTCGCCGATCAGCGGCTCGACGATTCTCTTTGCCGCGCGGCGAAAGATATCGTCGCCCTCCAGCAAAAAGAGATCGCCCAGCGCGTAGACCGCGCCCGACGCCAGTAGATTTTCGATACCAGCGAGTGGGTCGTCGGCGATGTGGTGGTTGTTGCCGGCCATGCTCCGCTCTGCGCGGGTCTGCAAATCCTCTGGCTGCAATCCACGCCCGTCCAGATCCCACAACACGGGCATCGGTTCGTCCGCCGCGAGCAACCGCTCGGCTCGCTTGCGCCCATAGCGCAATGTCCAGTCGCGGTAGCGCGTCTCGCCGGTGACGCGCCAGGCGGCCAGCGCAATGTGCAAAAAGCGGAAGTGCTCGGCCAACTCGCGATCGCCGTGCGTCCCACCGACGGTCCGCGTGCCGATCCAATAGCTCAAAAAGACGTCGCTCGTCCAGTCGTACCAGGCGGGAACATCCTCGATCCAGTTGCCGATGTGGTGCGCTGCGTCGTCGAGCAGGGCGGCGGCTTCTCTGTCGTCGGGAAAGAGTCCGAGATAGCGGGGCAGAAACAACAGAAAAGGCTCGGTGCCGTGGTGGGCCTCGGCCTCGGGTTCGTACCCGTGCAGGCACTCGGCTTTAACCCAGGCCTTGAGGTCGTTGGCCAGCGAGCGAAACCGCACCGCGACCCGCTCGTCGCCGCTGACCAGATAATGCGGAAAGAAGGCCAGCGCGAAATTAGCCTCGTCCTCGCCGCCTTGGTTTTGGTCCGGCCCGTCGCGGCGGATGCTCTGCTCGACCCACAGCGAGAGTTCACGCCGCAATGCCACATAGTGCGCGTATGTCTGTGCTAGTTCGTCGATCACGGGCCTGAATGTATCAGTTACAAGGTCTCGAAGACAAGCCTTGACACTATCTTCTTCGATTGGGAGTATGATCTACAAATTACCGTAGCCGCCCCCTTCGCGGACGAGGTGCCTCCGTTCCGGGAGGTCGGGGTAGCGCCCCGATGGAGACAAGGAGCAACCATGCCAAACATCCGATTCGCCCAGCTCTCCTTTTGGTTCGGTCACGCGCACGGTATCTGCAACGCCGCGCAGAAACACGACAGCGTCGATCTCATCGCAATCTGGGACGCCGACGCCAAGCGCGGGCAGGCCGCGGCCGATCACTTCGGCGTCGAATTCATCCCTGACTTAGATGAGCTTCTCGCCCGCGATGACATCGATGCCGTCGGCATTGCCTCGGAAACCCAGCTTCACGGTGAACACATCATCCGTGCCGCCGAAGCGGGCAAACACTGCATGGTCGAAAAGCCGTTCACCCGCACCCCCGAGCAGGCGGATGAAGCGATCGCCGTAGCTGAGAAAGCAGGCGTCCAAGTCATGCCCGTCCACAACCTGCGCTTCTCCCCTGCACATGAGCGTATGAAGGAAATCGTCGACTCCGGTGTGCTCGGACCCATCGCGCAGGTGCGGCGGCGCCACGGGCACGACAAGTACAGTGCTCAGGATTTCGATGCGCAGAGAATCCAAAACGACCCCAGTGATCCATGGTTCGACGCGGATGCGGAAGGCCGTAGTTCGCTTTACCACGCTGGTTCCCACTCCGCTTTCTGGATGCAGTGGATGTTCGGTATGCCCGAGAGCGTTGTTTCCTTAGGCGTCTCGAGTGTCAAAGGACTCCCGGTCGAGGACAACAATGCCGCTGTCTTCCGCTACGCCAATGGTCCACTCGTAACGCTCCATACGAGTGAGACGGAAACTCGGGCTCCCCTAGCCACCGAGATCTACGGTCACAAAGGCGCGTTAGTGCAGGTCAGAGGCGATCATCCCTCCACCAAACTGGATTTTGGCGACCCGGCCACGCTGATGCTCTATACAAGGGAAATCGAGGCTTGGCAACCCTTGTCAGAATTCCACCGCAGCTTCGTCCCACCGGGATACAGCGTGTTCGGCAAATTCTTCGACGCCTTGGCCAACGGGAAGGAGATGCCGATCACGATGTATGACGGCAGGGAATGCGTTCAGATTCTGGCGGCGGCGGATCTGGCGGGGAGGGAAAAGCGGCAGGTTGAGTTGTTGGAGATAACGGGCTGAGGCTGCCACTCGCCCGCATCATCTAGGTAGCACATGCGACAAGCCCCCGAGGAGGCGATCCTCAGGGGCTTGTGTTAGACAACAAACCGCCAAAGTTTGCGGCGGGAAATATGGTAGCGGCGAAGGGACTCGAACCCCCGACCTATGGATTATGATTCCACTGCTCTAACCAACTGAGCTACGCCGCCAAAAACTTGTTTAAAAGCTAGCCGGTGGGGGGGGCTTTGTCAATAGGACTCAGAAGGCGAACAGGTCCTCCAAGCCGAGTTCGACGATCTCGCCCTGTGTCGCTAGAGCCTCTAGGTCCATTTTGCTCTTGTCGCCTGTGATCGAAATCAGCTTGGGGCGGCCTTGGACGTGTTGGCGGTAGAATTCGAGCACTTCGTCGAGGTCGCTGGCTTGGATTTGCTCAAAGCGCCATGCGCGCGGGTCGCCGGTCAGCCCCTTGCGCTCCCAGCCGCGCACGGCCCCCAGCACCGAGCGAAAGCCGAGGCGCTCAGTGCGGTACTTGTTGAGCACTGAAAGTTGGGCGGCGGCAAAGCGCTCGGGCGAGGAGGGAATGTCGTCGAGCAGGCCGGCGAAGGCCGCAACTGCTTCGGGCGTCTTGTCGGCTTGCGTGCCCATGCCGCCGACCATGTAATTGTAGTCGGCTTTGTCGCGGCCGTTGAAGTAGAGGGCACCCACCGAGTAGGCCAAGGCACGCGCCTCGCGGATTTCTTGGAATACGATGCCGGCCATGCCGCCGTAGAAGTAGTCGTTGAACAACTCGACTGCTGGCTCGAGCGCCGCTTGGTAGGGCACATCTACGTATTCGATCCTCACTAGGGCTTGGGCCATTTCCTTGTCGAAGAAGTAGATCTGGGTTTTTTCGGGCTGGGTAAATTCTAACACTTGGTAGGGCGGCGGCTCGACTGGAGACTCAGGCAGCGGGTAGTGCTGGGCGAGGATGGCTTGTACGTCCTCGATGGTTTGCGACCCGGTGTAGCTGAGGGTTTGGCGATAGGAGAGCAAGCCGCTCAACAAGTCGAGCAACTCCTCGCGTCCCAGAGCGCGAACTTCCTCGTTGGAGGGAACTCGGCGGTAGTACGCCATATCGCCTAAGCGGTGGTAGCGGTAGAGGGCTTCGTGGATGGTGCGGTGATCCTTGAGAGCGTCGTCGCGCCGAGCGATAATGATGGACTGAAGTTCGGCCAGCGTGGCATCGTCCGTGGTCGGGCCGTGCATCAACTCGGACAATAAGGCGAGCGACGCGGCGAAGTTTTCGTCGAGGCCCGATATGGAAATCGTAGTTTCTTGGTCTCGGATGCTCATACTAAAGTCGGTGCCTAACTTGTACCATTCCTTTTTCAGTTCTTCGGAGGTAAAGCGCGGGGTGCCCGACTTGTCGAGCAGTTCTCGGGCCACGGGAAGGCGCTTTTCAGTTAGGGAGCCGAGGTCGATGGTTATGGAAAATTCGAAGAGGTCGTTGAGTGGGTTGCGGGCGTAGTAGAGCTTGCTGCCGCCCGCGAGTTCACGGGTGGTAAAGTCGCGCTCGGGCACGAGGTAGGCCGGCTCGACCTCCGCAAAGGGCATGGCCATGACCTCGGCGAAAAAGGTTGATTGGCGCGAGGCGTCGATGTCGATTTTGTCGATGGGCGGCTTGGCGATTTCGGGTATGTCCTGTTCGCCGTCGCGGCGGTAGCCAGCGACATACGCGCCGTTGAAGTACTTATTGGCGACTTCGACGATGTCGTGCTTTTCGATCTCGGCCATGCGGTCTAAGGCGCGCACTGCATGGCTCCATTCCTCAAACCCGAGATACGAGTCGCGCATGAAGCTGACCCGTGAATTGTTGTTTTCCTGCCCCTGCTTTACGCTCTTTTTGAAGTCGGTGACAATGGCCGGGATGATCCAATCCTCGAATTGCCCTTCCTTGATCAGGTCAATCTGCTCCAAGAGCAGGGCCTCGACTTCCTCAAGGGTTTGGTCTTGTTTGGGGATGCCCCACAAGTACTGGGCACCGTAGTCGTTGAGTAGATAAGGGTAGGAACCGGCCTCGCGCACCTTCTGCTGCTGATTGAGATTGAGGTTGATCAGCCCGGCCGTGGCGTTGTCGAGGATCATGTCGAGGATTTGCAAAGTCTCGGCGTCCTCGTGCGAGCGCTCGGCCGTGCGGAAAGCCAACAGCACGTATTCCTCGCCGGGATAATTGACCTCAATCCGTTCCACTTCGTCGATCGCAGGTTCTTTGTAGCCGGGAAATTGAGGAAGTTCCCTGCGCTCCCAGAGAGAAAATTCGCGGTCGATGAGCTGGATAGTCTCGTCGATGTCGATGTCGCCGGAGATGAAGATCGCCATGTTGTTGGGCACGTAATACGTGTGATAGAACTCGTACATGCGCTCTAGCGAGGGGTTTTTCAGGTGCTCTACTGTGCCTAGTGTGGTGACGCGGTAGGGATGAATCTTGTAGAACTGCTCCTGCACGGCTTTGTGGATGACGCGGCTCTTGTTGTCGAGGGAGCGGTTTTTTTCCTCATAGACGGTTTCCAATTCTGTTTGGAAGAGGCGGAAGACGGGCTCGTGAAAGCGCTCGGCCTCGACCTTGGCCCATTGGGCTAGACGATTGGCTGGCAGTTCCACCTTATAGACGGTTTCCTCGACCCAGGTGTGGGCGTTGAGGCCGCGTTCGCCCATTGCGGTGTAGAGGCGGTCGAGTTCATTGGGAATGGCGTAGGCCGCGGCGAGTTGGTTTTCGGCGTTGATCTGGGCGTAGATTGCGGCCCTTTTCTCCGGGTCGGTCTCGACAAAGTGCTGCTCGTAGAGCGCCTCAATGCGGTCGAGGTGGACCTGCTCCTTTTCGTAGTCGAGGGTGCCGATTTTTTTTCTGTCCTTGACGGGCGTGTTGTTTTGGTAATGGGCAATGCCGGTGGCGTCTTGGGGGTCGTGCTTGGAACCGGCGCGGACGGCGATTTCAGCGTAGAAGCGCGGCTCTTCTGTGTTTTGGGTCAAATAGACTGTCAGGCCGTTGTCCAACTGGTAGATATGGGCCGCCATGGGGTCTTTGGGGTCCGGGCCGTGGAGTAGTTTGTACTCGGCGGGAAGGGACTCGGCCAAGGCGAGAAAGAGTAGCGCGTACAGCAAAGGCATGATTGATCCTTTGTTCGGAGTGTGAGTTGTATAACGGAGTTATCGGAAATACGAGAAAGGAGTGAATTATGGCAAGTCTGCAAGGGAACGAGCGACGCGTTGGGTTGGCACGTTTTTTTCTTTGTCATACGTAGCGCACTACAGCGCGCCAATGATGTGGTCTTTGAGTAACGAGAAATGGGCAAGATAGAAACACTACAGACTTGGGGCCGTGCCCTGTTGGACTTTGCCTATCCGCCGCACTGCGCGGTTTGCGAAGCGGACATCGAGGCTGCCGAGTTGCTATGCAGGTCGTGCTGGGCGGAGATTGTGCCGCGTCGTCCACGTTCTCAGGTCGAAGATGGAGGACGTGGGTTTGAACAGGTCGTCGTCTTGGGGCCATTCACCGGTGCGCTACAACAGGCCATTTACGCGCTTAAATTTCGCAACCAAGTGCGGCTAGGGAGAGCATTGGGAGAGCGCATGGGACAGTGCTTGGCTGAGCAACTCGCTCCATTGGACTGCTTGTTGCCCGTGCCCTTACACCCGGCTCGGCAGCGGGAGCGCGGATTCAATCAGAGCGCGGAAATCGCCGCTGGATTGGGAGCCGCGCTCGGCGTGCCCGTGTGCCACGGGGTAGTGCGCCGGCAGAGAAATACTCGGCAGCAAGCCTTTTTGTCGGCAGAGGAACGCCGCGCCAATATCCGCGGTGCCTTTGCGTCCGTGGCCGCGCTGCCTGCAAGCTTTCGGATAGGGATAGTAGATGACGTGTGGACGACCGGTGAGACCATGGCTGCTTGTGCTCAAACCGTGGGGAGTGACCGCCTGTGGGCGGTTGTCTTAGCACACTCGGGCGCGGGCGATCTATTGACCTAATTCTAACAAATTCCTACATTTAGGCGCTTTTGGAATCCCCCATACTCCAAGCTGTACTCAGAGTTGGCCGCGAGCCAAGGAGTCCGAATATGGCCGAAAAGACGATCGGCATATTGACCGGAGGAGGCGACTGTCCGGGCCTCAACGCCGTCATCCGCGCTGTGGTGCGCAAGGGCATTACTGCGTACCGATATCGCTTTCGCGGCATTCTCAAGGGCTGGAAGGGAATGATGGAGTGCGACTGGGAGCCTTTGGGCCCGGAGGAAATTTCCGGTATTTTGCCCAAGGGCGGCACTATCCTCGGCACGTCGCGCACCAACCCGTTCAAAGAGGAAGATGGCGGCGAAATCGTCGTCGATAACATGCGACGGATGAAGTTAGATGCGCTCGTGGCCATCGGTGGCGAGGACACACTCGGGGTTGCCAACAAGCTGGCGAGTATGGGCGTGCCAGTCATAGGCGTGCCCAAGACCATCGACAACGACCTGAGCGGCACAGACTACACTTTTGGCTTTGACACCGCGGTCAATATCGTCACTGAAGCCATCGACCGAATCCACACCACGGCTGAATCCCACAACCGAGTGATGGTTATTGAGGTCATGGGGCGGCACAGCGGTTGGATTGCCCTGTACGCTGGCTTGGCCGGTGGCGCGGATATGATCCTCATTCCCGAGCAGAAGTACACCATTCGGGAAATCGTCAGCACCATCCGCAAACGACACGAGCGCGGCAAGGACTTTTCGATCGTGGTCGTGGCCGAGGGGGCACAGATCTCAGCGGAAGGCAAGGAGAACGAATATGTGGTCTCCGAGGGAGGACTCGACGAGTTCGGCCACGTCAAGCTGGGCGGCATCGGCCAACTCGTCGCCAACGCGGTCGAGGAGGCAACGAGCTACGAGACGCGGGTTACGGTGCTGGGGCACTTGCAGCGCGGGGGGACGCCCACGGCCTTCGACCGCGTCTTGGGCACGCGCTTTGGCATTGCCGCCATCGACTTGGTGCACGCAGGCGATTTCGGCAAGATGGTGAGTCTGCAAGGCAATGAAATCGTGGCGATCCCACTCGCCGATGCAGTCGATCAGCTCAAGGTGGTGGACCAAGAGCTATACGATTTAGCTACGGTATTTTTCGGTTGATAGCATGGCTAAGCGCACCATCAGAGACCTCGATGTCGCTGGCAAGCGGGTCCTCGTGCGAGTGGATTTTAACGTGCCGCTCGACGAGGCTGGCCGGATCATTGACGACACGCGGATTCGCGCAGCCCTGCCAACGGTTGAGCACTTGTTGACGCGGGGTGCGTCCGTAATTCTGATGTCTCACTTGGGTCGCCCCCAGGGTCAGCGGGTACCGGCGCTGTCGCTGGCCCCAGTAGCCGAGCGCCTGAGCCAGTTGTTGGGACGAGCAGTGAGTATGGCTCCAGACTGCGTGGGTGCCGAAGTCGCAGCCCAAGCCGCTGCCTTGCAGCCGGGGCGGGTCCTGCTCTTGGAGAACGTGCGCTTCCACCCGGAAGAAGAGCAAAACGAGCGGACTTTTGCTCAGCAATTGGCCGAGTTGGGCGATGTGTACGTCAACGACGCCTTTGGGGCGGCACATCGGGCCCACGCCTCGACCGAGGGGGTGCCGCGTTGTATGGGCGCGGGGGCCAGCGGCCTTTTGATGGAGCGGGAAATTTCCTATCTCGACGAGGCCCTGCGCCGTCCTCAGCGGCCATTTATCGCCGTTTTGGGAGGGGCCAAGATCTCGGGCAAGATCGAGTTGATTGAGCACTTGCTCAACCAGGTGGATGCCCTGCTCATCGGTGGTGGCATGGCCTATACCTTTTTCAAAGCTATGGGGCTAGAGATCGGGGATTCGCTGCTCGAAGAGGATCGCCTAGATACGGCCCGGCAGCTATTGACCCGAGTAGAAGATGAGGGATTGGATCTCCAGCTTCCCGCAGATTGCGTAGTCGCCGACCGCTTTGCTGCCGATGCCCAAGCGCAAGTGGTCGCCCGCGACGCCATACCTCGCGGTTGGCAGGGTATGGACATCGGCCCCCAGACCCGGCAGCGCTACGCCGACCAGATCGCTCGGGGAGGTACCATAGTGTGGAATGGCCCCCTCGGAGTCTGCGAGATGGAGTCCTTTGCTCAGGGTACCCAACAGATCATCCAAGCCCTAGCTGACGCCACCCGCGAGGGTGCGTTGAGCATTATTGGCGGTGGGGACACGGCCGCAGCTGTAACCCAAGCCGGATTGGCCCAAGCGATGACCCACATCTCCACTGGAGGTGGGGCTTCGCTAGAGTGCATGAGCGGGCGGGTTTTGCCTGGGGTGGCGATCTTAGACGACGAGAAAAGCTGAAATGCGCCGACCCATTGTCGCTGGCAACTGGAAGATGCACAAGACCGCTGCTGAGGCCGTCGAGTTGGTCGAAAAAATCAAGCCGCTCGTCGCGGGGCTCGATGTAGAAGTCGTGATTTGTCCGCCTTTCACTAGCCTGCAAGCTGTGCGCGCCGTCCTTGCCGACAGCGCCATTGGGCTGGGGGCCCAGAACATGCACTGGGAGCGGCAGGGAGCTTTCACCGGGGAAATATCCGCCGATATGCTCTTGGCGGCTGGTTGCTCTTACGTGTTGCTAGGACACTCCGAGCGAAGGCAGTTTTGCGGCGAGGACGACTCGCTGGTCAACCGCAAGCTAACCTGTGCCCTCCAAGCCGACCTGTGCCCGATCGTCTGCGTCGGCGAGACCCTGCAAGAGCGCGAAGCCGACCGAATTGAGGAGGTCGTCCTCGGCCAAGTGGGCGGTGCCCTAGCCGGGATTGAGGCGAGCGCAGCTAGGGCGGTGCTGTGGGCGTACGAGCCAGTTTGGGCGATTGGCACCGGCGTGACGGCGACGGCCGCGCAAGCCGAAGAGGTGCATGCGATGATCCGCCACTTCCTAGCTGGGCACTTGGGAAAAGTAGCCGCCGACGAGGTGAGGTTCCAGTACGGCGGCAGGGTCAATCACGATAACGCAGT
>JAPOYQ010000578.1 GCA_026706505.1 Gemmatimonadota bacterium | reverse complement strand
GTCGGCGAAGCAGGGGTCGCCGGTCCGGCGTGTAGGGCGAACCTGAAATGGCTCGAACGCGTGCTTATTGGTGCCGACCCGCTCAATATCGACAAGCTCTATCACCAGATGATGGGGCTGCAGCATACCTATCAGGCACATGTGCCGACGATCAGCGGCGTCGATATCGCGCTGTGGGACCTGGCGGGAAAGATCCTCAACCTCTCCGTCTCCGAGATGCTGACCGGCCGCTTTCGCGAGCGCGTCGAGATTTATTACGGCGGAAAACCGCCCAGTTGGACCGATCGCCCCGCCATCGACGACTGGGTGGCCAAATTCCGCGCCCATCCCCACGGCTACCGCACGGTGAAATGCGGTTTTCCGTTGCCCGACAACGCGCTGCTCTCCCGGCCGTTCGCAGGGGCTGAGCCGAGTCAATCGCTCAAGCAGAGCGACTTAAAGAGCATCCGGGACGGTTTAGCGACGTTTCGCGACGCTCTGGGGTGGGATCTCGACTTCATCGTCCACTGTCACAACGAGTGGGACGTGCCGACGGCGATCGGTATTTGCGAGGCGGTGGAAGAGGCGCGCCCCCTCTGGGTGGAGGATCCGCTGCAGGTCTTTTTCTCCGACGGCTACAAAGCACTCAGGGCGGCATCGGGTGTGCGGATCTGCACTGGGGAGAAAATCGAGGGGTTCCGCGCGTTCTTCCCCTTTATCGCCGAGGGCGGCATCGACGTGTTGCACCCCGACCTGTGCTGGTGCGGTGGCATCAGTGGCGGCCGCAAGATCGCCGAGTTGGCCGACCACTATGGCCTGCCGGTGGCGCTGCACAACTGCGGCACGCTCGTGCACAACATGGCCAATGTGCATTTCGGTGCGTGCGTACGGAACTTCAGCATGAGCGAGACGCGGCTCTACAACCGCCAGTATATCGCCGATATGGGCGGACTCGACGGTTACGATCTAGTCGACGGCAAGATGGCGGTGCCCGACGGGCCGGGCTTGGGTATCGAGTTAGTGCCAGAGGTACTGCGCGCCGAACTCAAGGAGGGAGAGCCTTTTTGGCAATGAGATACCTACCCCCCAAGCCCCAGCACTTCCCTAACCCGCGCTGCCAAGAGCTCCTCGTCGCCGTCGGCCACCGTGGGCATGGACAAGTGAAGCTGGCCCGGAGCTGCTGAGAGCCAGACCGAGGGATTGCCGTTGCGCAGGGTTTCTTCTAGGTCGGCGGCGGTGCGGCCGAGCGCTTGTTCGTCCAAGGTCAAGGTCAGGGACGCGCCATTGACGGAGCTTTGCACATGGGGGAGTTCGCCTAAGTGCTGACGCACGGTCTCGGCGCGGCGGGTGTCGCTTTGATTGCGGGCGTCGTGGTCCATGGCCAGCCAGCGGCGCAAAGCCAAGACCACGCCGACGACCTCTTGGCGGTCGATCTTGAGCGGGCGGCCAACTCCTTCTAAGTCGCGGGTTTCAAAGCAGGCGAAGCTGTGCAAGTGGGCTGCGGCGATTAAGTCGGCACGGCCGCAGAGAATGCCCGAGGAGTTGGGCGCGCCCACGTACTTGGCGCCATAGCCGACTAAGTCGGCCCCGGCTGCGATGTATTGGGTCAAACCGTCCAGGGGATAGACGCGGAAGGCCGCGTCCACGAAGACCGGAACGTCGCGGGCGTGGGCGATGTCAATGGCCTCGGCTAGCGGGACGATGGCGGCTTCGTTGTCAATAGCCGGGTAGAGCAGGGCGGCGGTTTGGGGGCCGATGGCTGCGGCGAGTTCGTCGGCTGTGGTGCCTTGCTCCGTGCCCGCCTCTACGAGGGTGACGCCGGGCAGGCGCACCATGCGGTCGTATTTGTAGCGCTGGGCCTTTTGGATGACCACTTGGTTGGGCATGCCGGTCGTATCGGGTAGGCGGGCCATTTTCTCTGGGTCTGCGCCGGTGACGCAGGCGGCCGTGCCGAGGACCAACGCGGCTGCGCAGCCAGGAGTAATCAGCGCGGCCTCGGCTCCGAGCAGGTCGGCGACGATCCGCCCTGTGCTCGCCAAGAAGGCGTCCATGTCGACGTAGTAGCGGCCGGCTAGTTCCATAGCGGCGATGATGTCCGGATGGGGGGACGATCCCCCTAAGAGGGTGCGCGGGCCGAGGGCGTTGATCACAGGCGTTGCCCCCATATCCGCGTACAGTGCGCGGGCTTCCTCACTCATAGGTTTTCTCTCCATATAGCCCCGCAGGGCTCGGTACGTGGTTGGCGGGAACCAGCAACAAGGGCAAGCCATTGTGCTGGATGCGAAATTGCAGGTAGTCGAGTTCGGGGGTGGGCTGCGCGGTGAGGCCCAATAGCCGCGGACGAAAAAGCGCGGACGAAAACAGTTTGGGCCGGGGCCGTTCTATCAGTTCGACGATCTCGTCCGTTGACAGTCCGATTTTTTCCTTGGCTAGCGCGATGGCCGCTTCGAGACCGCCGATCCGGTCGGCGAGGCCGAGTTGCACGGCGCGCTGGCCGCTCCAGACGCGGCCTTGGGCCACGGCTTCGACCGAGTCCGGCGCGATGTGGCGGCTGCTGGCCACCTTGGCGACGAAGTCCTCGTACAGCGAGCGGATGGTGTGTTCCATGCGCGCGCTTTCGTCTTCAGTGAAAGTGCGGTCTGGCAAGCGCAGGCCGAGCAGGGGCAGGGTCATGCCAAAGGGCAAGTCCGCATGGCGGCCCACCTGCACGCGGCTCGTGCTCAGGCCGAGCTTTTCCTTGAACCCGGTGTTGTACGCCCAGCCGGCAATGACCCCAATTGAGCCGGTGATGGTGTTGGGCGCGGTGACGATTGCATCGCCGGGCAGCGAGATCATGTACCCGCCCGAAGCCGCGAGGTAGCCCTGCGAGACGATGACGGGCTTGCGCTCGCGGCATTTTAACACGGCGTCGGCCACGAGAGCCGAGGGCAGGACGTCGCCGCCTGGAGAATCCACGCGCAGGACCACGGCGTCGGCTGCCGCGCAGGCCGAGGCAATCTCGCCGACGAGCCGCCGCGCACCCATGCCGGTGTCCATGGCGCAGACGCCGAGTGCATAGACGATGGCAATGCGCTTGCGCTGCCCCCAGCGCCGGTCGGCTGGCCGAGTGTACGAAGCGGCTGCGACGACGGGGTGGTCTTCAACTGTGGGGTCGATTTCGCTCCAGCGGCCGAGGCGGTCCACTAAACCGGCGTCGAGGGCCTCTTGCGGGAGGAAGAACGCGGTGTCTTCTACGAGGTGGTCGAATTGCTCGGGCGCCAGCGAGCGATCCGCGCTGATGTCGCGGCGGGCGAGGGCGTACCAGTCGTCGAGCAGGGTCGTTAGCTGCTCGCGCTCGCCTGCGGACATGTCGCGGCGGACGTATGGTTCGGTCGCGGATTTGTACTGGAAAAGCCGCCACTCGTCAAAGCCGATTCCGAGCTTTTCCAACGCGTCCTTGAAGTACGTGTGTCCCGCCACATAGCCCTGCAAGCCGATTGCGCCGGCCGGATCGAGCACCAAGTGATCGGCCACCGAGGCCCAGTGATAGTTGTACATGTCCACGCGGTCGATGTACACGATGACCCGCTGTCCCCCAGCGCGGATCTGGCGCAGCTTTTCCCGCAGTTCCCAGCCGAGCACTGGACTGATCCGCAGGCCCGAAGCATTGATGGCGAGGCCCTTGATCGCGGGGTCGCGGCGCGCGCGCTCCAATAAGGCGATGAGATTGAGCAGACTCTGCGAGTCGTCGAAGAAAGCATAGCGGCGGTGTTGAATCGGCCCAGACAACTCCACGGAAAGGTAGCGCGCCCGCGGTCGGAATAGGTTCCCGCGCTGCGCCCCAAAGCGCGCCGCATATGTCTGGAAGGTGCGGCTCTGCGCCTGCGCTTGGAAATCGGCGGCACCTAGCCCGATGCGCAAGCCAACGCTCAGGGCGCGGTCCGCGAACATACGCCCGGTCAGTGCTAGTCCTGGCACCAGCTCGACTACGGCTCCGGTGCTCCAGAACTCCGTCTCGTCGGTGCGCGCGTAATCCGCGTACAAGGTGAGCCGCTCGTCGCCCCAGGGGCGCAAGGAGAGATCGATGGCACCTTCGCGGTCCTCGTTTGCAAAGGTCGAAGTGAAGGTGCCTCCTACTGAGAGACGCGGACCGGGCCGCCAAATTCCCCCAAGGACGACGTGCCGCACGCTTCCCCACCCCATGCTCACCCCGAGGCTGAAGTTGCGGTCGCCAGTGCTAAGTCCAGCTCGGTACTCGCGGTCGCGGCGGCCATTTACCATCCCAAATCCCAAGTGGGGCGCGGCCGTGAAAAGGCCCCACGAATAGGTGGAGTTGCTGTCCGACCAAGCAACCCCTTGCTCCAAGCCCTCGACATAGCTGAGGAGTGCGGGATTGGCGTATCCGTAGAGGCCTACGTCCAACCCACCAAAAGCGGCGAGGGCGAATTCCCCCCGCTCGGCGTAGGAGATAAACGGCGATTGGGCCTTGGCTGCGCCGGATGCGAGCAGGCAGCACAAGACCGCGCCAAAGAGCCGGTGCTGCATCCGCTATTCTTCCTCGACAAACAAGCTTAAATCCCCTTTGCCCTCGCGGATTATCTCGGCTTGATCCCCCACCAGCGACACCACGCTCGAAGCCTCCACGGGCAGCGGCCCGCACTCCAAGATCAAATCCACCTGCGACCCCAACTCTTCCTCTAAGGCCCACGGCTCGGTTATCACCTCTTGATCGGCGTAGTTGGCGCTCGTGCTCAGGATGGGTTGGCCGAGCGCGCGCACCAAGGCCAGCGGTACCGGGTGATCGGGGATCCGCAAGCCGACAGTCTTCTGTTTGGTTTGCAAGATGCGCGGCGTTTGGCGGGTGGCTGGCAACACGAAGGTGTACGCTCCCGGCAGGCACTGCTTGAGGACGCGGTGGGCGTAGTTGGAGACGCGGGCGTAGTCGCTGATGTGGGTCAAGTCGGCGCACACAAAGGACATGGGTTTCTTTTTGTCGCGGCCCTTGATGCGCTGCACGCGCTCAATTGCCTGCTTGTTGGTGATGTCGCAGCCGAGGCCGTAGATGGTGTCGGTGGGATAGACAATGACGCCTCCTTGGCGGAGTACCTCGGCGGCGCGCTGGATGTGGCGGCCCTTGAGGCGGTCGGGATGGACGGTTAGTACTTGAGTCATGCTAACGCTCCTGGTCAATTTTGGCGACCCACGCATCGACGACGGCCGCGATCATGGCTTGGCCGTGTTCTGCGTTGGCCGTGTAGCTGTTTTTTGTTTCGTCTTGCTGGCAGTACCAAGGCGGGTCGTCGCCGAGGCGGTCTTGCTCTACGAGTTCGGGGCGTGCGGCGAGCAGGAAGGAGGTCTCGTTATATCCGTCGTGATCGCCTCCGGCCGGAGGACTCGATTCCGGGAGGATCATGGGCTGCACTTCGATATGCCCGCCCCAAGAGCCAACCCGATCCAGCGCGTCGCGGTCGCCCCACCAGCCGCGTGGGTGTCCCTCGGCGAGCACCTTCTCAACCGCCAGTTCGGCCGCAGCCTTGCTGAAGGCCAAGGCGAGGGGGCCGCCCATGCCTTGGTGCATGATGATGACGTAGGTCTTGCGGAAGCCCATTTCGATAAAGTTGCGCAGGATGCTCTTGGCCAAGCCGCCAAAGGCGTCGTAGTCCGGGTCGATGGTCCCGTCGGCTGGACCGCCAAGGGCATAGCCGGTGGGGCCGTAGTCGAACGATGGAGCAATGACGCAAGCGGTGCGTGCGGCCACGCGGTCGCAGATCTCCTCGACGATGAGGGTGTCGTGGCCGATGGCCATGTGCGGGCCGTGGGTTTCGATGCAGCCGGCCGGCACGAGCAGGGGATGCCCCTGGGCCACTGCATCGGTGAGTTGGTAGGGACGCAGGTGCTTGAGGTACATGAAGAAGTTCCTTGTTGTGTTCGCGGAATTGAACATAATATAGGCCAGGAAGAGCACGTCAATATAGGACATTGAGCAGATGGCGCACACTGTTATTGGCACGGCTGGGCACATTGATCACGGCAAGACTCTGTTGGTCAAGGCGCTGACCGGCATGAATACGGACCAAGCCCCGGAAGAGCGGGCGCGGGGGATTACCATTGAGCTCGGCTTTGCCTTTTTGGGGGATCAAGCTACGATCATCGACGTGCCCGGGCACGAGCGCTTCGTCAAGACTATGGTGGCCGGCGTCAGCACCATTGACGTGGCCATGCTGGTCATTGCTGCGGACGACGGCGTGATGCCGCAGTCGCGGGAGCATCTCGACGTGCTCCGGCTTTTGGGGGTGGAGCGCGGGGTGGTGGTGATCAACAAGGCCGATTTGGTGGAAGAGGAGTGGTTGGACTTGGTGGAGGAAGAGGTGCGGGAGTTTGTGCTCGGGAGTTTTTTGGCGCAGGCCGAGATATTTCGCGTCTCCGCGCTCAGCGGCGCGGGCATTGACCCGCTGCGGCAGCGGTTGTTGGCCATGGTCGAGGACACTGCGGCCAAGCGCACGGATGCGCCGTTCCGCCTGCCCGTAGATCGGGCCTTTGGGGTCAAGGGGTTTGGTCTCGTCTGCACGGGCACGGTGCAGGCTGGGGCCTTGGCCGAGGGCGACCGGGTGGAGATTGCGCCCGAAGGTCGGTCGGCGCGCGTGCGCCGCTTGCAACAGCACGGCGCGACGGTACAAGAGGTACGGGCCGGCGACCGAGCCGCGATCAATTTGGCTGGCGTGGAGCAGGGCCAAATCGAGCGCGGATACTCATTGGTCGCGCCTGGATTTTTCCGTCCTACGCAGATGCTGGACGTCGAGGTGCAACTCCTTGCGTCAAGCCCCATGACCATGGCGTCGCGCACTCGCGTGCGCCTGCACTTGGGCACGCGGGAGATTATGGCGCGGGTCGTGCTTCCCGGTGGCGAACCTTTGACGCCTGGGCAGGAGAGTTTTGCGCAACTGCGCCTAGAAGCTCCTGTAGTTGCGGCGTGGGGCGACCGCTTTGTGCTGCGCCGGTACTCGCCGGCGCTGACCATTGGCGGTGGCCGCGTGCTCAACCCGCGCCCGGCCAAGCACCGGCGCTTTGAGCCGGCGCTGCTCGCGCATTTGCAGACATTGGCCAGTGCCGATTTGCCCGAGGTTGTCGAGTGCTGGCTCCGCTATGCGGACGACCGGCTCAAGGGCCAGCAGACGCTGGCTGGCGAAATGGGCATTGGCGTGGAGCGGTTGGCGGGTTTGACGGATGCGCTGGTAGAGGATGGCCGCGCCGTGCGCGTGGTGTCGGAAGGGCAATCACACGTTTTGCATTTGGACGTGTGTGAGCACTGGGGGACGCAGATCGAGGCCGCGCTGGCGAGCCTTCATCGCGCCCAGCCGCTCAAGTTGGGATTGCCGCGCGAGGAACTGCGCAATTTGAGTGCGCGCTACATCCAGCCCGAATTGTTCGACTGCGTGTTGCGCTACTTGGAGGAAGCGGAGCGGATCGCGCTGGATGGAGCTGTGGTGCGGGCTGCGTCGCACAGCATTTGCTTCACTCCAGAGCAAGAGGTACTAAAGGCGGCTGTGGAGGCGCGGCTCAATACCACGGATTTTGCCAACTTGTCGACGGTGGCTGAGTTGGCCCAAGCTCTCGACGCCCCACTGCCGCAGGTGACGGACATGGTCCAAGCGCTGCAAGCACTGGGGGTGGTGGTCGCGTTGGAAGGGGGTTTGCTTATCCATGTCGAGGCTCTCGCCCGCGCGCGGACGCTGCTGAGTGATTCTCTCAAGCGCGATGGCGAGATTACAGTAGCCGAATTCCGCACGCTGATTGGCAGCAACCGCAAATGCGCTATGGCGCTTTTGGGTCACTTCGACGCCGAGGGCCTGACGGCGCGGAGGGGAGATGTGCGGATTTTGGTGGGCTGATTTGGAGGAAAAAGAAGGTGACAGACTCTCTGGATTATCAAGTTAGGCCAGCAATAACTGACGATACACATGCGATCGTGAGGTTGTCGAAACTTTGGGCCGAGGAAGGCTGTACAACCGGCTATGTCGCGTTAAAGGAAGACGACAAACATCTCCAGTCTTGGTTTGACGGCGGCTATTTTTTTGTCGGTGAGCATGAAGGTGTTGTCATAGCGTACGCCGCGGGAGTCGTGAAAGTTGGGAAAAATGCGATATTCAAACCCGAGGGCGAGCGATTTTTAGATATTCACGAGGTCTTTGTCCGTGTTGACCATCGCGAAAAGCGAGTTGGAGATCGACTCGTCGAGGCGCTGCTATCGAGATCAGAAGCGGAGGGAATCAGCCGATCCATGGTGGGTTCAAATAATATAGACTGGTTGCGCACGTATCGATTTTATGAGCGGCGTGGCTATGGGATGTTCTCGATTCAGATGTACAAGTAATTGTGATTGGGATGTTTCGCTTTGACGATCTGCTGGGGATATGCATAGGGCTTTGAATATTATTTGGCTAGACGACTCTGCAAGCAGTAAAAGGGAACTGGTAGGCGGTAAAGCGGCTAATCTCAACCAGCTACATAGCGGCGGACGTGTTCCGTCAGGGTTTTGTATCACCGCTAGTGCTACCGCGAGAATGGTACCGGTGCGGAGTAGTGAAGCATCGTTGCCTCCCGACCTTTATGCGGAGATCGAAGCCGCGTACGCGGAACTGGGTGTTCGTTGCGGAACTCCCGAGCTGGCAGTGGCGATCCGATCCTCGGCTGTGGCGGAGGACGGTGCGGTTAATTCCTTTGCTGGCCAATATCAGACCCTATTGAACGTCTTGGGCGTGGATGCCGTGGCTGCGGCGATAGTCGAGTGCGTGGAGGCGGCCTACCGGCCCCATGCCGCTGCCTACCGCAAGCGTTCAGGGGTCGGTGCAGATGAGGTGAATCTGGCCATTCTCGTGCAGGAGTTCATCGCTGCGGATTTTTCAGCGGTCGCGTTTACCGCCAATCCAGTCACCAACGACGCAAGCGAGATCGTCATCAATGCATATTGGGGGTTGGGAGAAGGGCTAGTCGATGGCAGTTCGATTCCCGACACGTACACCGTGGACAAACGGGAATTGCGGATCAAGACGCGGAGCGTGGCCAAGAAAGAGCGGATGTGCGCCGCTGGGTCTGCTGGCACGATCGAAATCGACGTGCCAGCAGACAATCGTTCGCGGCCAACCTTAACTGACGAACAGGTCGGCGAGGTCTGCCGTAGTGCGGTCGATCTGGAGGCCCGGATGGGGTGGCCCGTTGACTTGGAATGCGCTTTTAAAGATGGAAAGCTGTATTTGCTCCAATGCCGCCCGGTGACGACCCTTGCGCAAGATGGACGAGGTTGGTCGGTGGAATGGGACGATCCCAAAGATGCTGAATTGACTTGGCGCAGGGGGAGTCTGGAAACGCCGCTCGATCAGTCGTTTGAATGGTATTGGATGCAGGGTTGGGCGAAAGCGCGGCGAGAGACGGGCGGCGGCACGTTACCTATGCGGATCTATGTGAACGGCTACGCATACGAGGCGGAAAAACCCTTCAGGGTCGGTAACCGCAAGGAGCAAGAGGACGCCCGCAAGAAGATAGAGCGCGAGATACCTGAACTCTGGCGAAGTGAATGGTTGCCCGGGCTCAAGCGAAAGCGGGCTTATTTCCGCAGCTTGGATCTGTCGGCGCTGGCCAACGACGAGTTGGCCAGCGTACTGGTCGAAGCGCTGCCTTGGTATTGCGAATGCGCGAGAATGCACGCGCATCTAGGCGGGACCGCGGTCGAGGCCGTTGGGCACTTGGTGGAGTGGTATCGCAAACGGTTCCCCGACGCCGCGGAAAGCGAACCCTACCGATTGGTACAGGGGCAGTCAAATTTGAGCGTTGAGAAGGGGCATCTCCTGTGGCAGTTGCAACAGCACCTTACTCCCGCCAACGAAGAGCTTCTAAGGGCTGCCTTACAGTCGCGCAAGAAGCAGGGCAGATGGGATGGGCTTGAGGGGTCCTTCAAAGAGATTTTTGATCGGTATTTAGAAACCTATTGGAAAGATACACCGGAATTTCTCGCTTCCTTGGTTCTCAAATACGCCGAGCAAGGCGTGGAAGATCCACATGTAAAATTGCGCCAACTGGCGGCAGAGCGGGAGCAATTTACCGAGCACGTACGTTCTCTGCTGAAAAAGCAGGAACGCGAGGTTTTCGAGGAACTTTTGCAGGTGGCTCTGGCCAATTATTCGCTGACTGAGGACCACAACTACTGGGTCGATGGTATCGCAGCGCATTACATATTTCCGCTTTTCGACGAACTGGGCCGCCGAATGATCAAAGGCGGGATCCTCAAGAAGAAGCGGAGTGAGATCAAATACCTAGAACTGAACGAAATCATCCTGTGGGGATTCGGCGTGCGGCAGCCGTTGCGCGCGCGAGTCGTCGAACGCCAACGGGAGTTTAATCAACGGTTGAAATTATCGCCGCCAGAGTTCCTCGGTGCTTGCGAGGAGCCGCCGACTGAAGAGGAAGATTACCTGTTTTGGGGTCCCTCGGCTCCACTTGAGGCATCAAAGGGAGAGGTTCGTGGCGTAGGGGCTTCGCCGGGGATTGTCAGAGGGCGTGCGCGCGTGGCCGTGAATCTGGACAAGGCATTGGCACTACAGCCGGGGGAGATATTGGTTTGTGGTACGACCGATCCTCATTGGGTGCCACTTTTTGCCGTTGGGGCGGGATTAGTGAGCGACAGGGGTGGGGCGTTGTGTCATGGGGCGGTCGTCGCCCGGGAATACGGATTGCCGGCGGTGGTGGGAACTCTGATCGGGACCAAGAAGATTAGAACCGGGCAGTTGATCGAAGTTGATGGCCAAAGCGGGGTGATAAGGCTGTTGTGATGTAAGGCTCGCAGGAATTGAGCGAGGCATTGGCGTGACGGGTACCGTCAGTAGTCGTGTTTCGGAGCGAGATGATCTAACTTTTGCTTCTGGTGGGCTTGTATAGATCTGCCTTATTCCCATTCACAATCGAAAAATGATGACTTGCGATATTAAACCCCTCGCGCAGATAGAACCTATGTGCAGAAAAATTCTGAACGCTTGAATCTAAATGGATCTGCTCACAGTCATTTTTTTGCGCATAGGATTTAAGCCAATCTAGCATGACTTTGCCTAGGCCCGAAGAACGTCGGTGTTCATCTGTGATCAGATCTTCAATGTACATGTGTTTTCCCCAAGCCAATCGGGTCTCAATTACAAACCCCGCTGCACAAATCGCCTGACCATCATCCTTGATATAAGCGACGGTGTAACCTCTCTTTTGGTGAGCCTTAATCTGAGAGATTATAGTGCGTAGGTCATAGCTAGTTCTGAGTTGGATCAACAAACTACCAACTATTTCTAAATCTGCATCTACTTCAGCAATCCTAATTTCCATCTACAGGGGCCTTAATTTTTGGAGACTATGCCTCTCGGTTGCGATTAGAAGTGGGCGTCTCCAAGGTGTCCTTTCATCTCAAGTTTTAGAGAACTACAGAGCCTGTACGCGAACATCTCAACGCCGGGCAGCTCTGTGTAGTTGTGGGAATACACCGCCACGTTGAGTTCGTGGTGCCGAGCGTATTCGAGTAGATAAAGATTGGTTTCTCCAGTCAGGTACATGTCGATGTCATGGGACATGGCATCCCGAATGTAGCTGGTGTAGATACCGGCTCCAGTGACGCAACCTATGCGTTGGACTGTTCGATTCGCGTCATAAATGCTGCGTGGTTGCTCTTGGAGGAGCGAATTCAATGTCGAACAAACCGATTGGAAGCTCGTCGGGGCAGGCAGCTTGCCGATGCGAGCCTCGCCTTCTGAAGATTTATAAACATGGTGACACCCGATTTTGGTGAGCAGTGTGGACGATGTTCCAAAGTCTGCTAGATCCAACGGCAGATGAGCCCAGATATGCGTTAAGCCTTTGTCTTGGAGCAAGCCACAAACTTCATCCCTTTGCTCAAACATGAATTTCCAGGCATCGTGATGGGTCACAATTACATCTACGCTGCGGTCAACTGCCTCATAGATCGTCCTGGGCGTAATCGTGGTCGAATAGCCCAACGAGGTCGGATGGTCACAGTGCTCTACTATTCCCCATTCATCTAGGTGCTCATCAAGGAACTTTTTGGAAAAAAGATCATCCAACACATCGCGAATCATACCAGTGCCTTCCGTTCTGATTTATTTCGGGGTAAAAGTTACTTCGAGCTTGATACCGTCGGGGTCGAAGAAGAACGTCGCGTAGTATCCCTCGCCGTACTCTGGACAGTCGATTGGCGGATCTTCGACATTCACATGCTCTAGATTTTTGATCACCTCATCGTAGATCCGTTCAACTTCTGCACGTGAGTCCACAGAAAAGGCGAGATGGTGCAGCCCAG
>JAPOYQ010000307.1 GCA_026706505.1 Gemmatimonadota bacterium | reverse complement strand
AGGTAGCCGGGGTGCGACGAGAGCTTGGCTTTGCCGGCGCGGAAGGCGACGAAGGCGGCATTGTGGTAGCGGGGGGGAAACAGGTCGCCAGTATAGAAGTGGAGGCCCATCGGCGCATAGTGAGCTGGCACCAAGGCCACTGGGCGTTTTTGAGTGGCGACGAGGAGGCTGTCTGCGTGGGTGATGGGCAGTACTTTTTCGTAGCCATCAATGGTAAAGTCGCTCCAGACTTGATGGCTGTGGACCAAAGGATAGCCCATAAAGTCTTGGTCGCCGATGATGTCAATCCACTCAGGCGGACGAGTGCGGCCTTCGAGGTCGTGGCCGTTGTGATTGGCCCACAGTGCATTGGTCTGCGGGTGGAAGTCCATGCCGATGACGTGGCGGATGCCAGTGGCAAATATGCGGCGATCGCTGCCGTCGGGATTAAATTGCAAGATGGTGCCGCGCTCGGGATGGTGAGGCACGGAGTTGTTGGTGTTGCCGACGACCTGAAAGCCCTCGTCCATGCGGCACAGGTCGCAGGGCGAGCCGACCGACAGATACATTTTGTCGTTGTGGCGATCGACGACGAGGGTTCGGGTATCGTGCCAACCCTTCCAAGGAACGTCGGGCAGGATGACTTCTTCTTGTTCGTATATTAGGTCGTCATCGGTGTCGCGCACGCGGATAACTTGGTGTTCCTCGGCGACATAGAGTGCGTCTTTGTAGAACAGGAGGCTGTGGGCTTCTCTGAGGCCGCGCAGAGAAACGATGCGCTCGTCAGCGACGCCATCGCGATTGCGGTCGGGTAGGGCGACGATCTGGCTAGCGCCCATGTTGGCCACGTGCAACACGCCATTGGGGTCAAAGGCCATAAAGCGGGGTTTGCGTAGACCCTCGTGGGCGAAGACGTGGGCCGAGAAGCCAGGAGGGAGATTGAGTACCAAATCTTGTGGCACGGCACCGCGAAAGGCTTCGGGCACAATGAGCGGAGTCTGCTGCAATCCCAGATCGACTTCGGGGACCAGCGTCCCGTCGGGGTAGCCTTCGTCTTGGGCGAGGGCAACAGCGGCGACACTGAGGGCGAAGGCGAATGATGTGACGATGGGCATGGGAATCTTTCAGGGTGGGGTAGGTATTTAGGTCCTAAATTAGCATTTTTTGTCTTAGGTATGTCAATAATTCTAATTATAGCATAAATCGCCAGTGGCGAGTGTCCCATTGGGAGCGGACGGGCACTTTCCACTTTCTACTCAGTCGGAGGACCTGATACTGATGTCCTTTATACCACTCATTGGTTGTAGCATAGGACGCCTTGCGCTGGGAATTGTGCTGCTGGTTGGGGTGCTCTATGTCTTGGCTGGAATTGCGCTCTACATCTTCCAGAGCAAGCTGGTCTACGTGCCTGGGGACGCGATCAAGGCCACGCCGGCCGCGGTTGGAATGCGCTACGAAGAAGTTGAGCTAGTCGCCAGCGACGGAGTGCGGCTGGCCGGGTGGTACTTGCCGCTAGCCGATGCGCGAGGCACGGTGCTTTTTTGCCATGGCAATGCAGGCAACATCTCGCATCTGCTCGGAGTGGCCGAGGACGCGCACCGGTTGGGCTTGGGAATTTTGCTATTTGACTATCGCGGCTATGGCCAGAGCGAGGGCACGCCCTCTGAGGAAGGTACGCACCGCGATGCCGAGGCGGCTTGGAACTACTTGGTGCAAGAGGCCGGGCTAGCCCCAGATCAGATCGCGATTATCGGCCGCTCGCTGGGCGGGCCAATCGCCGCGCGGCTGGCGCGGGACAAGACGCCGGCGGCCCTGTTCTTGGAGGAGACCTTTACTTCCGTACCTGAGCTGGGCCGAGATCTGTATCCGATCTTTCCGGTCGGCTTGCTCGCCCGCTATAAGTATCCCACGCTGGAGTACCTAAAGCAGGTACAATGCCCGGTGCTAGTGAGCCACAGCCGCGACGACATGTTTATTGTGTTTAAACACGGCCAGCGGCTGTACGAGGCTGCTAGTCACCCCAAGGCGTTTACCAAGCTGCGGGGCGGCCACAGTTCGGCCTTTAGCGAGGATGCAGCCACGTATGAGGCTGGGGTGGAGGCGTTTTTGACGGAGGTGCTGGGATGGTGATTGAGTGACTTATTCCTTTGCGATATAATAGGGCTACATACAACCTGTGGAGGTAGAAATGGGTAAAACCAAGAAGGGCGAGGTGGTCCAGTTAGCGATGGTGGGTTGCGGCGGCATGGCCGGAGCGCACTTGCGGGGATACGAAGAGCTGTTGGAAAAGGGCGAGACGCGATTCCGCATTGTCGCGGCTGTAGATGAGGTGCTAGCGCGCGCCGAGGATTTTGCCGCGCGCATCAATGGGTTCGCTGGCTGGGAGGTAAATGCCTATGCGAGCGTGGCCGAATTGCTCGCCGGGGAAGATGCGCTCGGTGGGGCCGATATATGCAGCCCGCACGGCCTGCACCACGTGCTGGCCTGCGAACTGCTAGAAGGCGGGGTTAACGTGCTGGTCGAAAAGCCAATTGGCGTCACGGTGCGAGCCTCGAAGAAGATCGCGCAGACGGCGCAGCGCTGTGGGAGGGTCGCCGCCACGGCCGAGCAGTGCCGCCGCGCCCTGGGCCAGCGCACGATTCACTGGGCTTTCAACGACGGCCTGTTGGGCGCGCCGAAGATGTGGTGGGCCGTGCAGGCGGGGTGGAACGATCCGACCCAAGTGCCTAATTGGCACTGGCGCATTGATCGCAAGTTGGGCGGCTGCGGCATGGTCATGGACAGCGGGGCGCACTGGGTTGACACCATGCGCTATTGGTTTGGCGAGATCGAGAGCGTGTACGCCCGAGTTGAGCAGATATATCCGCGCCCCCATCGCCAAGGCGAGGAAATTGTCAATAGTGCGTCCGAGGATTTTTGGACCAGCATATTCAACTTCAAGAGCGGCTTGATTGGCACGTGGTCTTGGACCATCAGCGCGCCGGGGAAGGGTTTTACCCAACTGACGCTGAGCGGCGAGAGGGGATCGATCATCGACACGGACATCTTCCACCCGGCCGCCTTTCAAGCCAATGGCGAGTGCCAGCTCGCCGACGGGACCACGCACAGCATGTCCGAGCTGCAAGAGATGTATTTGGCGACCCTGAGCGAGGGGGAAAAGGACGCGCTCTTCCCGTATGGGATTACCGGCGGGGTGACGCTGGAGTTGTGGGATTTTATCGACGCGTTGAGCAAGGGGCGGCCGGTGGAAATCGACGCGGCGGAGGGCTTGCGCAGCAAGGCCGTCAGCGAGGCTATCTACGAATCTGGTCAGTCTGGGCAGGTGGTACAGGTTGCCGATGTGCTGGAGGGCAAGATTGACGCGTACCAGCGCGATGTCGATCAGGCGTGGGGGCTTTAGAATTGGGAATTAGGAATGGGGAGTAGCTGGCGTCTAGTTACTTTAATCGCTATCGGCTGATCCTAGCCATTGGTTGTGCAGTCAACGCGCCAGCAGAAAAATAGCAAAAGGATGATGGCATGTGCGGGCGCGGAGGCGGCATCCTTCGCGTCCGCTTCTGTTTGGTCAATCGTCCACATAGACTGGCGCGGGCAGTCCCTCAAACGAGCATAAGGACACCGCGTCGGCGACGGGTTTTGCGAATCCGTATGCGCCTGTGTGGAGCTCGTAGGGATCGGCCGCGGAAAAATCAACTGTGTAGCCCAGATCACTCAGCGCTCCAAGCGTTATGGCTGAAAGTTGACGAAATCCATTAGAGGTTGTTGACATAAGCTCACCGGACAAAACGCCACCGTGCCAATGCCTTCCTAGTTCTGTTGGGATTTTCGCACCTTGGTAATTGATGCCCCCGGCTCGATCAAAAGCCGCAATCGCTTGCGGACCGGCAAAATGAGGATGAATAACGGTACCTAGATCAGGAAGCATCCCACTGTCGAACCAGATGCTGCCAATTCCCAAAACGTGTCCTATTTCATGGCGTCCTGTATGCCAAGCATCAGTGAGTCGAGTAGCTCTCTCTTGGTTAATTCCAACATGACCAATAATCGGCAAAGAGCTTGAGCGCAATAGCAGGGGCCTCGCAATGCCATTTGGTCTTCGTCCATGTGCTAGCTCATACTCGTCTGGGTCAAACTTCGTTACATAAATTCGTAGGTCGTCTATGTATTCGCCGGCAGGTACTTTAACCTGGCGTCCAGCAAACGAGGCAAAGAACTCACGAGAAAGCTCGTAATCGGGAAGTTCCATCTGTATCACCGCTTCCCAACGCTTCGCAATCAGGTGCCACAGCTCCCGCTCTAACTCTGTGAAATCATCGAGAAAGACTAACTCAATATCGAAGGGACTTTCCACATCTGGAATTGTATATACAGGGGAAAAATCTACATCGACCCCACGGCCTTGAAGAGCTGGGATGTGTTCTTGGACGGAGACTTCATTTAAGACATTCATCCAAAGAGATAAAGTTTCCAAGTCAGGCAACTCGGTTAGCGGCGATATATCTAAAAAATCATTCATGCCAATACTTAAGAATATCAGCTTGTCTAAGTTCACTAATGGTGTCAGATCCGAAATCCGATTGTCAGCAAGCTCTAAGCGGGTCAGTTGGTCTAAGTTGGCCAAGGGCGTCAGATCCGAAATCTGATTGGAACCAAGCTCTAAGCGGGTCAGTTGGTTTAAGTTGGCCAAGGGCGTCAGATCCGAAACCTGATTGGAACCAAGATCTAAGGATCGCAGATTCTTCGCTGTTTCTAAACCTCGAAGGTCTTTAATCCTTCTACTGTGTCCCCTCAAGTACTGTATCGTAAGCATCTCCGCTTGCGTGATCGGCTCCCCGGGCCTCATAGTGACCGACTCCCCGGGCCTCTTATTTAGCACCTGCTCTATAAGCGTCCTCAGATTTGCATCCGGGATGAACACCCCATCGGACGGCGATGAGGAAGAGGAAATCCAAAAATCTACATTGACCCCACGGAGTTGAAGAGCTGGAATATGTTTTTGGATAGAGGCTGCACTTAAAGGATTATCGCCAATCACTAACGTTCTCAAGCGAGGCAACGCGATCAATGGCGATATATCTGAAACATTATTCTGGTTAAGATATAAGTTTTGCAGCTTGTCCAAGTTGGCCAAGGGCGTCAGATCCGAAATCTGATTGTTAGAAAGATATACGTATCGCAGATTCTTCGCTGTTTCTAAACCTCGAAGGTCTTTAATCCCTAAACCGATTCCTCCCATAAAGTACTGTATCGTAAGCATCTCCGCTTGTGTGATTGGCTCCCCGGGATTCTTATTTAGCACCTGCTCGATATACGTCCTCAGATTTGCATCCGGGATGAACACCCCATCGGACGGCGACGAAACCGAGAAACTGTCAGGCGGTGAAACCGAGGAACTGTCAGGCGGTGAAGCCGAGGAACTGTCAGGCGGTGAAACCGAGGAACTATCGGACGCAGTATCCCCGTCCGATTGATCTTGAAAGGAGCCGAAAAAGTCGCAAAGGGCACAGTCGTCGTCCGTGGCCTTGCCTGCGGGTGCAGTCGGAGGTTGCTCTTTTGAGCAGGAGAGGAAACAGCATAGGACGAAAAATAGGACGAAGCGCAACATGGGAAGTTGCCTTAAAGGATGAGTTCGGTATAAGCGTCGTCTAATGAGGGTCTTCCGTTGTTGATAGCCCTAACTTGCCCAGCTATCTGAGCATGGACACTAAAGTATATAATTCCCATAAAGAAGCGTCAATAAAATATTACAATAAGGAGTTCTTATTTTGGGGTATTTTTATTTGAGATAGGAGACTATATATGGTCTAAATGATAAAAAGAGCCATATATGGTCTTTTATGAAGCAGCTTTTAATGATAGACTACATTTAACATATTACAGTACCACATAATACCTAGCGGCTGGGTTAGGGCTAGTTTATCCCTTACCGTCCTAGTGCCTTCCGATTGCTGATCTACGCGGCGCGCCAGAAATTTTCAGACGGGTACTGCTGGCTACGTTTACCCCACGCGGCCGGTTGGTTTTTGGTTATGTCCGTCCGAGCGCTATTATCAGGCCCGGGGTCGATCCCATCAACCGCTGCTGCGTCGCGCCCAACAGATGCTGCGTCTGCTGGCGCGCTTTCTGCCCACCCGTAGCATAGTCGTGGTAGCCGACCACGCCTTTTCGGCGTTGGCCTTTTTGGAAACGCCTTATCGATATCGTTTGCTTATGCTACATGAATGGATAAAGTCGAGCTTAGATACCGAGTAGGCGGTACCAGAGCCGCTTTAGGGCTAGGTCGGTGCGCTGGGCGTCGAACGGGTTGTTGGTGCGCTGGAGGTCGGAGATGCGCTCGGGATGGGATGGATCCGGCAACAGGCGGAACGTGAAGAAGTAGGTCCCGGTGGAATCGAGATAGAAATCGGAGCGGCCAAAGCGCAAGTCGTAGAAGTAGAGCGCGTCGGCATGGCGCTCCACCCGATAGAACCCGCGAGAAAACCAGAATAGGCGCTGGACCGGCGGGTCATCGCGCTGGGGAGCGATGAGGTGGGTGTTGCGCTCTATGCGGCGAAAGCGGATCGCCGAGTCGTCGTCGAGCAGGGAGTACAGTCCGGCCCACAGGTGATCGTCCGCGCCAGCCAATCCCGACCACAGCACGGCGTTGAACGGGGTCGGCACGACGTGCAGGCGCTCGTAGGGGATGCCTTGTTCGATGAGGGCGTGGGCAAAGGTGCTGCGCACGTGCAGGCAGATTGCGGTGGTAGTGAGCAGATACGCCGTACTCACGCATAGGCCCAGTGCGTTGAGCCGCCGTCGCCAGTGCCGTTGCCGTTGGCACAGGGCGGCGATGAGGCCAATGGCTAAGGGCAGGGTATAGAGCGGGTCTATGACGAAGATGGAACCGAAGGCGACCGGGTAATTGCTAAACGGACTGAACAATTGGGTGCCGTACCCAGTGAAGCAGTCGAGGAGGGCGTGTGTGAGAATCGCCCAGAACGCCAATGAGGACCATTCGCGCCAACTCGCGTCGCGGTGTAGCTTAGACAGCGCCCAGCCGATCCCGAGGCCGCCGCCTACCGCAAAGAGCAGGGAGTGCGACACCCAGCGGTGAAAGCCCAATTGGTCGGTCCCCGACAGAAAGGCCGCGCCCAATACGTCGAGGTCTGGGAGGATGCCCAAGGCTGCGCCCCACAGGGGTGCCTTGTTGCCAACCTTTTTGCCTAAGACTTTTTCGCCGACGGCCGCGCCGAGTGCGATTTGCGTAACGCTATCCATAGGAGCTTTCGATTTGCAGAGAACAACGTACGAAGAAAACGCCGCGAGTGCATTGTGGCGGCCCGTGGGGCCGGACGAGTGCGCCGACCCGCTTCGGGCCTTGGCGCGGGCGGAGATACCGGCGATCCTGCTGCCCCAAGTCTGCACGCTGGCGGATTGTCAGCGGTTGATGGAGCGCTTTGGCGAGCGCGGGTTGCTGCGCGCTCCGGGTGACGAGCGCACGCGTATCGACATTGGCACTAGTCTCGGCAACCTGGGTGGCGACCAAGAGGCATTCTTGGCTGATGCGGAGGAGACGCACGCGCTTTTTGCCACTCTTTTTGAGGGTTTGCTCGACCCGGTGCAGTTGCTTTATCGACACTTGCAGGCGTTGGCTTCCAATAAGGAAGTTAAGACGGCGCGCGAGCGCGACGGGCGCTTGTACGGCCCGGCTATCTTTCGCATCCACTACGAGACTCACTCCTATAGTCCGCACATCGACCACGTAGTCCTGCGCGAAAAGCGATTCGACTACGAGGTGGCGCGCTTTACCCACCAATTTGCCGGCGTGCTGTGCGTGCAGAACGCGGATTCCGCGGGTCCTGGGGTGCAGGCTGTGTTGCATCGTTGCCTGTGGACTGAGGAGATACAGCCGTATATCGCCGAGGGCCGTTTTCACGAGTATGCGGCTGCGCACGGCGTGGAGCACTGCGAGGTCGCGCTTGAGCCGGGCGATTTGTATTTCTTCAATACGCGCTGCATCCACGAGGTCCCAGCGGTTCAGGGAGACGATCCGCGAGTGGTGCTCGCCGTCTTCATTGGCTATGCCGAAGACGACGACGAAATCTACGTGTGGTCTTAACCCGTGTTGCCATTTACGCGCATCGTCCGCGCTCTTCCGCCGACTGTTCCCTTTGTGCCGCCCGAGGCGTTGGAGAGGGAGCAGGGACAGTCGCTTGCCCTGCGGGTTGGGGCCAATGAGAGCAATTTCGGAATTTCGCCGAAGGCGCGGCAGGCCATGGTGGAGGCGGTGGATCAAGTGCATTGGTACAACGACCCGGAGGGATACGAGTTGCGCTCGGCGCTGGCGGTGCGGCACGGGGTGGCGCGGGAAGGGGTCGCCTTGGGTGCGGGTATTGACGAATTGTTGGGGCTTTTGGTGCGTCTCTTTGCTGAGCCGGGCGACGCGGTGGTAACGTCGCTGGGGGCCTATCCGACGTTCAACTACCACGTCGAGGGGCACGGGGCGGTGTTGCACAAGGTGCCTTATCGCGCGGACCGGGAGGACTTGCCGGCCCTGTTGGACAAGGCGCGGCAAGTGCGTCCCAAGCTGATCTACGTGGCCAATCCCGACAATCCCATGGGTACCTATCAGCGGGCCGACGAGTTGCGGGATTTTATCGCGGAGTTGCCGCCGGATTGTGTGTTTTTGCTCGACGAGGCGTATAGCGACTTCGCGCCGGAGGATGCTCTATTGCCGCTAGAAGTAGAACGGGCACAGGTGGTGCGGCTGCGGACGTTTTCCAAGGCGCACGGCATGGCCGGAGCTAGGGTCGGCTACGCGCTAGCGCACCGCGACATGGTGGCCGCGCTCGACAAGGTGCGCAATCACTTTGGCGTCAATCGCATCGCCCAGGCTGGGGCGCTTGCTTCGCTGGGCGATGATGAGTTCGTGCGCTCGGTGGTGCGGCAAGTAGAGGAAGGCCGACGGGAGTACGAGGCGCTGGCGGCGGAATTGGGGCTGAAAACGGTGCCTTCGGCGACGAATTTTGTAGCGCTTGACGTGAGTAGTGGTGAGCGTGCGCGGCGTCTGATGCAGGTGCTCTTGCAGCATGGGGTCTTCGTGCGGATGCCGGGCGTGGCACCGCTCGACCGCTGCATTCGCCTGACTGTAGGACCGGATGCCGAGCGGCAAGCCTTTGCTAAGGTATTGCGCGAGGTGTTGCCAAAATTAGATATTGGAGAAGAAATCTGAGGAAGGGAGCCTACACTATGCTACCTGTCAAAGAGCAGTATATCATCGACGAAAATGGTCAGCGCGTCAGCGTGGTGCTCGAAATCGGTGCCTACCAAAAGCTGCTGGAAGAGCTAGAGGAGCTAGAATCGCTTCGGGCCTACGACCAAGCTAAGTCAAGAGACGATGAGGCGATTCCTTTTGAGCAAGCGGTGGAAGAAATCGAAAGGGAGCGCTGAAATTGTACGACCTTAGAATCCGGCGGCAAGCGCAGAGAGAATTAGCTCAATTGCCGTCTGGAATCTATGAGAAGGTACGCGATACTGTGCGGATGCTAGCCAACCAACCCCGTCCAGCAGGATGCCGCAAACTGAAGGGGCGTGAAGGCTGGCGCATCCGAACTGGGGATTACCGAGTGATTTATGAAATTGACGATCAGCAGAGTACGGTGACGGTTTTACACATTGGACATCGGCGGGATGTTTACCGCTGAATGAGAGACTGCCTGCTTGGATAAACTCCATGACTACCGACCTAGCGCTTCTCCACCGCGACCCGCAATACACCTACCCGATTCTCGTCAAGGGCGAGGGGATTTACCTGTACGACGAAGCGGGCAATCGCTATATCGACGGCACGGCCGGGGCTGGCAACGTCACCTTGGGTCATGGTCGCCATGAAGTCGTCGAGGCTATGGCCGACCAGGGACGGGAGCTGGCCTATTGCTTTTCGACGTTTTTTACTAATCCGCCGGCCCTTGAGTACGCCCGCCGCTTGGCCGAATTGGCCCCCGGCGATTTGAACCACGCGTACTTTGTCTCGGGCGGCTCCGAAGGCGTGGAGACGGCCATTAAACTGGCACGCTTGTACCATGTGCAGCGGGGCCAAGCGCAAAAGCACCAGATCATTGGTCGCTGGCGCGGCTATCACGGCGCTACCTTGGGTGCCTTGGCTGCTACCGGGATGCCGGGATTGCGGGCACCTTTTGAGCCGTATCTACCGACGTTTCCGCACATTGCCTCTTGCTATCCCTACCGCTGCGCTTTTGCTGGTTGCGAAGATCGCTGCAATTTGACCTGTGCCCGTCAGTTAGAAGAGACCATCCGCGAGGTAGGGGCTGACAATATCGCCGCCTTTATTGCCGAGCCGGTGGTCATGGCTGGGGTCGCAGCCGGGGTACCGCCGCCCGATTACTATCCCCTCATCCGCCAAATCTGCGACGAGTACGACGTCCTCTTTATCGCCGATGAGATTATCACTGGCTTTGGCCGTACCGGCAAATTATTTGCCATTGAGCATTGGGACGTAGTGCCCGATATGATCGTTTTCGGCAAAGGGGCTAGTAGCGGGTATGCGCCCTTGGGAGGGGTGCTGCTGAGCGAACAGATGCGGCGGGATCTCACGCGCAGCGGCCAAGCTCTGCCGCATGTTTTTACCTATGTCAACAACCCAGTGTCTATGCGCGCTGGCTTGGCCGTCTTGGACCTGCTAAGAGAAGAAGGCATAGTAGAACACGCCGCTCAAGTCGGAGACTATTTGCAGGAAAAGGCCCAGGGCTTAACGCGCCACGCTTGCGTCGGCCAAGTGCGCGGCAAGGGGCTAATGCTGGGCATTGAACTCGTTCAGGACCGCCGCAGCCGCAAGCCCTTTCCCCCCGAGTGGGGTGTGTCGCGGCGCGTGCCCCAACTGACCTTGGAAAGGGGTTTGGCTATTTCGGGCGCTAGCGGGGGAGCCGACTGGGTTGAGGGCGACGATTTGCGCTTTTATCCGCCGTTGATCATTACGCAAGAACAACTCGACGAGTCCTTGGCTATCATGGACGAGTGCTTGGGATTGCTGGAAGAGGAACTGAGGCAGAAGGGCTGGGTGTCGGCCTAGTTCAGCGTTCCGCTCGGCGCGCACGACGCTGTGTTTGGAATATATAGGTTGTATAGGTTGATTTGATCGCTGAGTGGACGAAAACAGGGCTGGACCTCCCTTTTACGGACCGAAGGTGGCGACTTTCTTGCGTGGTTGCACGAAAATCGAATTCTTTCGTTAAAGTTCGATGTGCTGGTTACGGCGCTCTGGACGCTTCTAACTCGCGATATCAACACAAAAAAGGAAGCTATCGAAGTTTGGAGGGCTGTGCCAGCAGTATTGATGCACTGCAACAAACAATCTACTTACGAAATGTTTAGGGCTCCGTGGGCATACGCGTGGCTACACTTGCCAGACCGGTATGTCCGAACTTGGATGGCGTTGGAACAACTCGTATCAACGGCTTGCATACCGATGGGTACGTACGGAGTTCGCGTTTTAGATGTTGGTACAGGGCCTGGTCCCTCTGCATTCGCGATTCATGACTTCTACAGCGCAATGGTCGCTTTTTCCGAGATAACGGGCAATTCGAAGTGGCACCAACCCGCACATTTAAACTGCGTCGAAATTGATGGCGGCACCAATTACGTCAGACATAACCTAGCCGAGATCATGTTCGAGCAGTCGCAACGAGAATCAGAAGGCGTACTAGCAATGTGCCACAACTTGGGAGATTTTAAGGAGATTGCACCTACAACAGCGCGCAAGAGAGGTTTTGAGCGGCTTCTAAATCAGGAGGACCACTACTTCGATGCAGTGGAAGGGGAATGGATTTCAGAACCAAGTTACTCACCAGACGAAGCGAATTACATCGCTCAATCGTTACACAGGTACCGACTGATCGTGTTCAGCAACTTCCTTACGACCATTGGCACAGTGCGAAGTTTTGAATCAACTCTTGTCGATGTTCTCAAGGATGTAAACTCCGGGTCTGGCGTATTGGTGCTCGGAGGCAAGTCTGGGGAGTATCCCAAGATTTACGACTTTGTCGATGGCCTTGCCAAACGATCAGGTTTCAAAAAGGTAATGGATGGCGAACCAGTTTCCTATTCAGACAGTGAAGTTGCGACACGGATCTTCTCTGAGGCGTGTCGTTTCTATGATTATCTTACAACGCTCGTGTCGGAGGAGGTTGTTGAAGAAGAAGTGGCTACTCAACTTAACGAGAAGGAACAATCCGCGTTACGAAAAGTGCGTAAGGAATTTGAAGTATCGTACGGTCCCGCCCCAATCAGTCAAATACGAGCATATCGGAAATACGGAACTAGCACTTCAAGAAGAGGTTACTGAAAATTCTTGAGTTTTATTGGACAGCAATATTGCTTTCCTAACCCAAGGACGGTCTATGTCCGCCCACACCGCGATCTACACGTCTCCCTTTCATTGTTGGAA
>JAPOYQ010000842.1 GCA_026706505.1 Gemmatimonadota bacterium | reverse complement strand
GGAAATGTGTGGGAGGAGGCGCAGCCCTCGGCGGAGATGGCGGTTACGAGGCCGTCGATGGGATCACTGCCGAGGGCATCGACGACGATGGCGACGCGGTCGCCCAAGGAAAGCTGTGGCACGTGGCGCTCGGGCACCTCGACGATCACGCGGACTGTGTCGATGGAGATTATCTGCGCGATCTCGCCGCCGCGGCCGACCCACTGGCCAACCTCGGTAAAGGTGCGGGTGATGTGTCCGGAGAAAGGGGCGCGGACGAGGAGGTTTTCTACTTGGGCCTGAAGGCCGGTCAGCTTGGCCTCGGCGCGGGCTAATTCGTAGGCCTTGTTGCGCAGGTCCTGCTCAGAGACCGAGTCGGTGGCGCGCAGCCGGCGGCTGCGGTCGTGGTTGAACTGGCGCAGTGCGAGATCGGCTTGGGCTTCGGCCAGCGAGGCTTGGAGCGGATCGTTGGCCAGTGCGAAAAGGGGGTCGCCGACGCGCACGGCTTGGCCGGCTTCCTTGAAGCGCCGGACCACTTGCCCCTCGGTCTCGGCGGCGACGCGGCTGGAGCGCACGGGCAGGATGCGCCCGACAAAGGAGAGGTCTTCGACGAGCGGTTGTTCGAGGACCTCGGCGACGATGACCGGCGTTGGCGGGCGCTCTTGGCCTAGGAGCGCACTAGGCAGCAAGGTCAGGAGCAGGAGGAAGACAGGGAGCATTTAGATTTCCTTGGAGGCGTGAAAAAGCTGCCAAGAAAGGTAGGGGTTGGATTGAACCGCGACAATGGGGCGCTACTTGCGCCGCAAAACAGCGGTCTCCCGCACAAACCGCGCGCGGTAGCGCTGACCTCCGCCGGCACCGTACTGGTCGATCAGGCGCTCGATGCGGCGGATCCGCTCGCCGGTAGGTGGGTGGCTGGCAAACAGGTTTTCTAAGTCGGAGCGTCGGTGCGCTTCTAGCTTTTTCAGTTTTTCAAAAAAGCGCAGCAGGCCGCGCGGGTCGTATCCGGCGGCGACGGCGTAGCGGACGCCAAAGGTATCGGCCTCGCGTTCGTCGTCGCGGCTGAAGCGGGCACTGCCGAGTTGGGAGGCGATCTGGCCGAGTTGGTAGGGATCTTCGCCGAGGGCGAGGCTGGTGAGGAAGTCCATGCCGAAGCGGGCGGCGAGTTGGTTGGCGGAGTGGCGGCCGACGATGTGGCCGATCTCGTGGGCGAGGACTCCGGCGATCTCGGCTTCGTCTTCGGCGATCAGCAGCAGGCCGCTATAGACGTAGAGATAGCCGCCGAGGACGGCGAAGGCGTTTATTTGTTTGGGATCGTCGAGGACCTTAACGCGGTAGCGGATGCCGGGGCGGTCTTCTATGGCAGGGGGAAGCAGGGCCTTGGTGACGCGCTGGATGTAGGACTGGAGGCGGCGGTCGGGGTGGAGGCGTTGTTGGGCTTCGATTTGGGCGGCGAACTTCGCGCCGAGTTTGATTTCGGTTTTGTCGGAAATCAGGGCATAGCCCAGTTCACGGCGGACGGTGGCACAGCCGGACGCGAGGGTGCAAGTGGCGATGAGCAGGACGAGGAGGGTGCGTTGGGGCATGGCCGTTGGCTTCCTTGCTATGGGTACAGGTTAAACACCAAACAGCTAGCGCCGGTTACTTTTTCTTCCGCGCGCCAAACTCGATCACTTTTTTTTGCGGCGAGAGGTTGATTTCGTCGAGCACCGTGCCGTCGCGCGCGGTCAGGGCTTGGACGATGACCTCGGCGACGTCTTCCGGCAGAATGTAGTTGTCGGGCTCCGGGCCGGGCCGGAAGCCCAACTCGTCGAAAAAGGGCGACTGGACCATGCCGGGGTTGACCAGTGTGACGCGGACACCAGTGCGGGCGCACTCGGCGCGCAGGGCTTGGGCGAGGCCGCGCAGAGCGAATTTGGCCGCGCAGTACAAGCTGCCTTGAGCCGTGCCGGTGAGCGCGGCTTCCGAACCCATAAAGACCAAGTGTCCGTGCCCGGCCTTTTTGAGGGAGGGGAGGAAAGCGCGGGCGACGAAGACGTGACTGGTGAAATTGAAGTCAATCAGGGCGCGGATTTGGTCGTAGGAGAATTGCTCTAGGGCACCGAAGCGGCCGGTGCCGGCGTTGAGGACTAGGGCATTGAGGGCCGGGTAGGTGGCGACGAGGTTTTGTAGATGGCCGGGAAGTTGGTCGAGGTCGGCGAGGTCAATTTCGTGTGCTGCGAAGCGGCGGTCATCGCAGGAGAACTTGCCGAAGTCGCGGGCAATGCCAATGGTGTCATGGCCGTCGGCGAGCAGCCTTTCGCAGACGGCGCGGCCAATACCGGAACTGGCCCCGGTGACTAAGACGCGCATATCAGACCTGTAGGGTGGTGGAGGGACAGGGAAAGAAAAGCTCGGCGGGAATGTACTGGAGCAATTGATCCGCGCAAAAATCGTGTAGCTTTTTGGCCAAGGTGGGCCGATAGGAGACCATGCCGTCTTTTTCCTCCAAGCCATAAGCGAGGAGTTTTTCGTCTGGGTAGAGCTTGTGCATGGTTTTGTACATGCCCTGCGGCAGGCGGAACTGACCTAGGCTAACCGAGTGCAGGCCGTCGCGCTGGATTTGCGAGAACACGAGGGCGAACAGGTTGCGATAGCGCTCTTCGTAGGCGCGGTCGTAGAGCAGCGGATCAAAGCGCAGCCCAATGGGCCAGCCTCGTTCTTGCAGGGCGGCGATGGCTTCCAAACGTCGGGCCACTGGTGGCGCGCCGAACTCGAATTGGTCGGCAAGCGCCGGTGGGGTCATGCTGAAGGCGACGACGCAGTTGGGCAGGGGCTTGGTGGCGAGTAGAGTTTTGATGCGCACGCTCTTGGTGCGCAGTTCAAAATACGCCTGCGGGTGGTCGGCAAAGAAGGGGATGAAGTCGGCTGTAAAGTGGGTAATGCCCTCTAACGCGAGGCTGTCGCAGTCGTAGCCGGAGAAGAAATAGGGAGTATCGGGTGCGTCCTCAGCGGTGTGTGCGGCAATGTCCTGCTGGAAGTCTTCGTAGTTGACAAAGAGGACTAGATGCGCCGAGCGGTACAGGCCTTGGAGGAAGCAGTAGCGGCAGTCGTAGGGGCAGTTGAGCAGGTGCGAGAAATAGTAGTTGCGCTCACTGCCGATGCCGTAGCCGTCGGGGGCGGGGAGGACGCGTCGTCCGGCCTTGTGGGCGAGGATGAGTGCGGGGCGGCGCTTTTGCAGGCGAAAGTTCTGCGCCGTGCGATTGAAGACCTCGCCGTAGCGAGCGCAGGGGACTAGCTGAGCGCGGGGGAAGCGGTCCAGCAGGGCGCGGGTGCGCGGGTGGTCGAGGATGGACTCTTCGGCGTAGATGAAATCGAACATGACTAAGTCAAAAAGCGTCGCAGAGACAGTGAGCTAAATTGCAGTGCAGCGCCGAGTTAGGTTTATTTGCCATCGCCCAAGATTGCAGTTAAAACCTAAATACAGGACCAGCACCTTCCCTATACATACGGGGAAAAAAGCCCTCGCGCAAAGGAAGGTCTTCTTCACATACCACGAGGAGAGGGATCGGCAGGATGGGGATCGGGATACTGTGCATGCTGGGGGTGTTCGCGTTGTGGAGCGTCATTCCGGTGCTGGTGAAACTGCTATTTCCCGTTTTCGATCCGTTCACAATTGCTTTTCTCCGGTTGCTGCAAGGTGCGGCGGTCGTGTCGGCTGCCTTTTTCGCGCGCGGCCATAACCTGCGGGACATTCAATGGTCTTGGTGGCATGTGATCGGGGGGCTGGGCATGAGTCTGAACTTCTCGCTCTATGCGTTGGCGCTGAGTTATACCACGGCCAGTGCTGGCTCGTTGGTCGTCCAGGTGCAATACGTCGCGCTGACGGTGCTGGCCGTTGCCGTGCTGCGCGAGCGGTTGGGTGCAGGGAAAATGGCAGGTATGGCGCTGGTGCTGGCCGGAGTCACGGTGATCGTGGGCGCGCGCGAGGATGTGGGCCACCTGTTCGCACCGCGCTATGTACTGGGCAATGTGCTGATGCTGTTCTCGGGGCTGGGCTGGGGGATCTACGCGCTCGCCAACAAGGCGCTTGCACAGCGGGTGGGGACCGCGGCGATACTGAGCCCAATGATGACGATGGGCGTGGTAGTAACGGGCGCCCTCGCCGCGACCCATTTTCAATTGCACTCGGAACCGACGGCGACCACGTGGATTATAGTGCTCGTTCTGGGCGTGTTGGCCACTGGCTGTGCGTTTGTTTTGGTCTCGGAGGGCATGAAGCGGCTCAGTGCCGTGCTGGTCGGTACGCTGACCGCTACGGCACCCATCGGGCAGATCGCGCTGGCCCATTGGGTGTTAGGGGAGCCAGTGACTTGGAGTCTGATTGGCGGTGGGGTTTTGATCTTGGCAGGCGTACTCGGCATGGTGTATGCTGAGCGATTCCAGGACCGACGGCGAGACCGCGGCTAATATTTTTCTAGTCCTCAGCTACTAGATGCGCTCGTTCGGGCCGCAGAAGCTCTCTTAGTTTAGCGTCGTATTCTCGCTTGGTCGCCGCCTGATTTTCGGGCAGGCCGATTTCGACCCCCGCCGCTGTATAGGTCATAACCAGTGCCTTGCGCGGCTTGTCGTCTATGTTGGTCGATCCGCCGTGGATCATTGATGTCGTCAGCACGGTCACCTGTCCCGCTTGCGCCAAAACCGGCTGCGGCTCGGCGTATTCCGGCGGCAGGTTCACCATTTTGATGCCCTGGACTCCCGGAATCGCGTCTTTCAGCAGCGGATCGGCCGAGCGCGCGGCGGCTACTAGGCGGTGGCTGCCTGGCCGGTACATCATCGGCGCACGCCGTTCATTGACGTCGGTCAACCACAGAAAAAAACTGCATACGACCCGCCGTGGCGTCGCAGCCCAATCCTCCAAGCTATACTGGATATCGGTGTGCTGGTCGTAGCTGAATTCGCTTCCCGGCTGGGGATAAGAGGCCACAATCGCCGTCTGGAAGAAGCGGATTGCATCCGCGCGCAATACTCGTTTGGCAACCGCTTCAAAGAAGGGATGCTGGATCAGGTCCAGTAGGGCTGGTTCGTAGTAATTGCAGGTCGCCCCATAGCGAAAACGCGGTGCTTGGCCCGGTTCGGCTGATTTAAAAGGCAGCAGTTCATCGATGGCTGCCGCGGCAGAGGCGATTTCTTTGGTTGTCAAAGGCGTGTCGATGGTGACAGCACCCCGCTCCTCAAAGCTCCTTAATTGTTCGGCGCTGATCATGGTTCCTCCCTTGCTAAAGCGATCCTCAGAACTGGTATAGCAGACTGAGGCTTGCGCCCCAGAACTGGGTGTCGTCCGTGGTGATAGTGTATAGAATCGGCTCGCCGCGCCCCACTGTGGAGTCGTGGCTGCGCAGTTGATCCCACTCGGTTTTTTCGCTTTCGAACTCGCCGGAAGCCATCCAGCGCAACTTGATATCCAGAGCGGCGCGGTCGCCGATCTGATAGGCTGCGCCGACGAGCAGTTGATAGCCTATGCGGCGGTCGGTCAGCCGCGCTTGGCCGATCGTGGTTGAACCGGCGATTTTCGCGTTCAAATCCGGGTCTGTAAACGTCCTAATCCGGCTGGGGTCGTCGTTGCGCTTCCAATTGGTAAAATAGTAGAGCGACCTGCTTGCCATCCCCACTCCAGCCCCTGCGTACGACACTAGCGCTGGCCCCAACGCAAAGTCGTAGTAAGCGTTGGCGAACAGGTTGTGCGCTAGCAAATTATCGATCCCGGCGATGGCCAATTCGATTTCCTGATCCTGCTTGTCGAGGGTTATTGCGTCGAAGATGCCAATGTCGGAGCGCTCATCGTAGGTCGTGCTGCGGTGGAAGTACTCCCCCTCAATTCTGAAGGCTCCCCAGCGATAGCCAAGGGCGAGGCCCGACCCGATTCCGGAGCCGCCGCCAAACGCATTTTCCCATTCGGTTGGGGCTGGCGCTGAATCGCATTCATCGGTCACTTCCAACCCGTCCGGATTGATGATTCGGTCGCACTTGGTGCTCCAGTCGTTGTCGGTGCCCCGCACGTCCATTGCCGGAGCAACGGCGATCCCCAAGCCCATCTGAATGTACGGGCCGTCTTGGCCTAGGACGTGGTTATAGAAGCCCAGCAGGGCGACCGTCCACAGCAAGAATCTCAGAGGCATCACAGTTTCCTTTCTTTAATGAATAGGTACAGATGAAACGCAAACGAGCCGTACCATTCGTTTGCCAGCGCTATTTTCAAGTTATCCAACCATCGTTAGGCCTCTGTCTGATCATCTTGCGTCTCCTCTGGAATAAGAAAAAACTCCACATCGTCTAGCCGCTGCTGAAGATAGGCTAACACTTCATTGCGACTTTGCAAGGCCAGCAAGTCGTCGTTGACGACAGGGGTTGTCGGTGCCAGCGTCTGCCAGCGTGCGAGCAAGCCGCGCAACTGATGCTGTTGCGTGGCGGTGAATTGCCAGCGGGTGGTTAGCTCGGTAAGGCCGGACGGGTCGGCGTGTAGAGCGTGGAGTTGCTGACAGAGTGTTCGCAGGTGTTCGCCAACTTGGGCGACCATATCGAGTTGAGCTTCTATTAACGCCTCCACTCTCTCAGCATTAAGTGTCTGATAGGAGGATTGCGGGTTGTCGGAGACGACTTTGAGGCAGTGAATCCGCTCGCTGGTGGCAAAGCGCTGCGCGGCCTCGCAAAAGCCGCTGGCCTCCATGTCGTACGCGGCGTCACCGGCGGGCGACTGCACGCGATCGACGGTGTGTAGCAGCGTGGTGCGACAGGGTGGGGGCGCAGTGAAGGTGGGGTAGAAGGGCTTGCCGCTGGCCGTATCCACGACCTTGTGCGCCAGCAGAGCCGTGCCCACTGCTTGGCTGCCGTGGCCAGCGATGCCGATATTGAGCCAAGCAGCCGGCGCATCGCCGATTAGCGCGCGCAGGTACGCTGTGGCAGCCGCTGCGGCCACTTTGCCGATGCCAGAGACGATCAGGTGTGTCTGCTCGCCCGCGCAGATGCGATAGGGATGGCCGCTCATGCCTTGGAGGCGATAGGAAGCCAACAGCGGGCGCGCCTCGGCCGCGAGAGCGACGACTAAGCATAACATTATCGCTAATATACCGGCTGGTCGCCCCTCGGCAACTTGGTTTGACCCTGCTTGAGCAGGGGTCTAAGTTCTATAAGACAAACGAGAAAGGGCACGTATGGAAAACGAATTTTTCAAGGGCCACGGCCTCGGCAATGACTACATTGCCGTCGATCCGGCTGCGCTCAGTTTCGAGTTGACGCCAGACAATATCCGCGAGATTTGCGACCGCCATTGGGGCGTGGGCAGCGACGGCATTCTCGCGCTGGCGCCGTCGCAAAAGGCCGACTTTGGCCTGAAAATCTACAACCCCGACGGCAGCGAGGCGGAAAAGTCGGGCAATGGCCTGCGGATATTCGCCCGCTACCTACACGCCACCGGCCAAGTGCAAAAGCAGCAGTTCACCGTCGATACGGAGGGCGGCCTAGTAAGTATCGATTTGCACATTGACGATCACGGCGACGCCAGCTCGGCTACGGTGGAGATGGGGCGAGCGACATTTGAGCCAGCTGCTCTGCCCTGCACGCTAGAGGCCGAAGAGTTGATCGCACAGCCGATTGACGTCGATGGGCAGGCCCTGACCTTTACCGGCGTCAGCGTCGGCAATCCCCACTGCATTGTCTTTCGCGAGAAGGGCGAGCAATGGACCGAAGACGAGCTGTGTTCTCTGGGACCAAAGCTGGAGAATCACCCGCTCTTCCCCCGGCGCACCAACGTGCAACTCGCCGTACCCGTGGAAACCCACGCGATCTACATCCTGATCTGGGAACGCGGCGCGGGCCAAACGCAGGCGTCGGGGTCGTCCGCGTGTGCGGCCGCGAGTGCGGCGGTGCGGCTGGGCTTGGTCAAAAGTCCAGTGGCGGTTAGGGCCCCGGGCGGAACCTTGCACATTGACGTGAGCGCAAGCTACGACCTGACGATGAAGGGGCCGGTCTCCGAAGTGGCGCGCGGCGCATTCAGCCCGTCGTTTGTGCGCCACATGCACTGAGCTGCGCGTGCTAGAGAGGATTGCCATGCGCGGCTTGGCTTGGGTCGCGTGCGGTTGGATGCTCGTGGCCTCGGCTGCCGACAGCCAGGGCTTTGGCCGCAACAAGGTGCAGTACGCGGAATTCGCGTGGCGGAAAATGGAGACCGCGCACTTTGACGTGTACTTCTTTGCCGAAGAAGAGGAGTTGGCCGCGTATGCCGCGCAAATGGCCGAGCGCCAGTTCGCCGATTTGGAAAAGAAGTTTGCCCACACAGTGCAGCGGCGGGTGCCGCTAGTGGTCTATTCCTCGCACATCTACTTCGAACAGACGAATATCATCCCCAATATCCTGCCCGAGGGGGTCGCGGGTTTCACCGAGTACCTCAAGGGGCGGGTGGCGCTGCCGCTGAGCGGCTCTCTGCCCGAATTCGAGCGGGTGCTGCACCACGAATTGGTCCACGTCTTCACGTTTGACCGGATCGCGCGGGTGCTGGCGCAGCACGGGATATTGGATTTCCGTCCGGCGCCGCTGTGGTTTTCCGAAGGGCTGGCCGAATACTGGTCGAGCGAGCCCAACAGCTTTGGCGAAATGATCGTGCGCGACGCGCTCTTTGCGCAGCGGTTGGTGCCCATCGCCCAGATGTACCGCATCCACGGCACCTTTCAGATGTACAAGGAGGGCGAATCGATCTGCCACTTTATGGCAGCGCGGCACGGAGCCGATGTATTCGAACAGCTCTTTGCCAATTGGTGGCGCGGCGAGACCTTTGCCGAAATTTTTGCCATCACGACCGGCGAGAGCTTAGAGAAGTTCGACCAGGCTTGGCAATACCACCTGCACAAGCGCCACCTGCCGGCGATTGCCGACCGCGATCCCCCGTCCGAATTGGCCACTGCCCGCACGCAGCGCGGCTTTAACATCAAGCCCGAAATCGTCCCCGGGGACAGCAGCGCATTCTACCACTTCCGCAACGATCAAGGCTATACGCAGATCGTCCGCGCGCGCCGCGACGGCCGTGAGCCCAAGGTCGTGGTCGAAGGCGAGCGCCTGCCGGTCTTTGAGTCCCTGCACCCGCTCTCGACGCGGCTGGCTGCCTCCCCGGACGGCAAGTGGCTGGCGTTTGCGGCCAAGAGCCGGGGCCGCGATCACCTGTACATCTGGGATGTGGAACAAAAGCGCGCGGTGGGGGATTTGTCGTTTGCAGGGATCGTCGCGATTGCGTCGCCATCGTTTGCACCCGACGGCAAGCGGCTGGTCTTTGCCGGCAGCGACGAAGGGGGCTGGACCGACATTTATCTGGTCGATGTAACAGGCGATAGCCTCCGCGCCTTGCGCCGCGACATCTATCACGACCGCGAGCCCGACTGGTCGCCGGATGGTCAGCACATCGTCTTTAGCTCCGACCGTTGGTCCGGGGGACGGCGCGGTCGCTACAACCTGTTCCTGTACGATTTGGCAACCGAGCAAATCTCGGCCCTCAGCCGCGGCGAGCACAACGACGGCCAGCCGCGCTGGTCTCCGGACGGCGAGCGCATCGTCTTTAGCTCTGACCGCGCTGGCGCGTACAACATCTATGCCTTGCAGCTAGCGGGCGAGCGCACTGCGACCCGGCGTTTGACCCATGTGTTGACGGGTGCGTTTGATCCGGTGCTATTGGCCGATGGTCAGCACTTGCTCTTTTCTGGATATGAGAGCGGCGGCTTTCAGATCTACGAGCTCGCCGTGGACTGGGCCGACAGTGCGCAGGTCAGCTATCAGCGCATAGAGGAGGCAGTGGCCGAGCCGTGGTCGCTGGCGAGCCTGCACGGCCAGAGCGAGGTCGCCAGCCGGCCCTATGAGCGCAAGATGAGCCTCGACATAGCCCAAGGCCAGATCTCGCAGGACCCGGAATTTGGCACCTCGGGCGGCATCCAAGTGGCTCTGAGCGACGTGCTGGGCAACGACCAGTACCACTTCGTGCTCTCGCACATTGCCGCCAGCCGATCCGGTTTCTTCGACGGCCTGAACGTGGCCTTGACGCGTTTCCACCTCGGCCAGCGGCTCAACGCATATTGGGGCGTGTTCCGGCTCAACGACCGCTTTTCGAGCCGCTTTGGCCGGTTCGTGCGCGAAGAGCGCCTGGGTGCCCACATTGGGTTGAGCTATCCCTTTTCCCAGCACGACCGCATCGACACTCGGCTCTCGCTGCGCCACGCTGAAATCGACCGGCAATTCGAGGGGCGGAAGCTGTCGGGCTGGCTGGCCAACAACTACGTCAGCTATACCCACGACAGCAGCCTGTGGATTCCGACCGGGCCACTGGAGGGCCAGCGCTACAGCTTTGGGCTGGCGCAGACGATCGACTTTAAGACCTCGCGGCGGTTCAATATCGCGCTCTTTGGCGACTACCGGTACTACTTTCGCCTCTCGCAGCGCAGCGCGTTGGCTCTGCGCCTGATGGGCCGGCGCTCCACCGGCGTGGTACCTGAGTTTTTTTCTTTGGGGGGTAGTTGGACATTGCGGGGTTATCGCTGGCGCTCGCTGTGGGGCAGTAAAATGGTGTTGTACAACCAAGAACTGCGCTTCCCCTTGGTCGATCGGTTCTTGCTCCACTTTCCGTTTGGGGCCATAGAGTTTAGCGCCTTTCGGGGCGCTCTCTTTTTCGACGTGGGCAATGCGTGGAACGACGACTTTGAGCAATGGCGCGCGGCGTTTGGCGCGGGGGTGCGCTTGGCCTTGGGCGGGGTTTTTGTCTTTCGCTTGGATGCGGCGCGGCGCACGGACTTCAAGTCCATAGATGGCGACACGCGCTGGGATTTCTTCTTTGGCTGGGATTATTAGATGCGCTACGCCTTGCTCGGATTCTGTCTCTTGACGGCCTGTGGCGAAAAGGTGCTCTATCTCGGCGGGCCGAGGCATGGTGCAGTGGGGGTTGAGCCGCCGTTGCAACTTTTGTGGACGCACAAAATGGACGGCTCGCCACTAGGCGGCGCGCTCTTTGCCGGCGATCTGATCCTACAACTGAGCACCTCGTCCACCCTCTATGCGTTGGACCGGCGCAACGGTGCCTTGTTGGGCAAGCATGGATACGACAAGATGGCGTGTGCCCCTGGGCGGTTGGCCGGGGAGCTGTACGCGCTGGGGGTGCTGGGCCGCAAGCCTAGCTTACGGGTCTTGGACCGGAGAACGGCGACTGAGCATTGGCGGCACGAGGGGACGTTTTGTCAGGTGCCAGTCGTGCGTGGCGATACCCTGATCGCAGTGGATGAGGAGCGCGCGGTACAGGCTCTGCGTCTGGACGATGGGCATTTACTGTGGCGCGCCGAATTGGGTGGGCTGGCGAGGACCGGGCTGACGCTAGGGGGTGACCTCGCGTTTGCCGGTACCGCATCTGGGGACTTGGTGGCCCTGAGCGCGACAACCGGCAAAGAGCGCTGGCGCACCAGTCTAGAGGAAGCTGTACGCTCGCAGCCCGTACTTGCTGGTGAGCAGGTAGTTACGGCGACGGCTTCCGGTCGGGTACTAGCCGCGCACCGCGACTCCGGTCAGGTGGTGTGGGAGCGTGCCTTAGGCGCGCTGCCGACCCCGGAGCTAGCATTGGCCGCTGGCGTATTGGTGGTCGGCTGCGCCGACAGTCACTTCTATGGACTAGACGCGGCCACTGGAGAGGTGCGGTGGTCGTTTGCCACTGAGGGTGTGGTACGGAGCAGTCCAGTCGCCACGGATCACACGGTGTATGGCGCTTCCAGCGACGGCCATCTCTACGCCTTGGATCTGCAAGACGGGCATCTATTGTGGAAATACCGGTTGGATGGTCCGGTCTTGGCGCCGGTGTCCTTGGGCGCGGGGGTCGTTACTGTCGCCACCGAGAAGCGGGTCCTCCACGTATTTGGACGCCACTGAGCGGGGGAAACTGCATGAAAAAGACGATTGCTTGGTGCTTGGTGCTAGCCGTGGTCGCGCCGACGTGGGCTGAGTCGTTGGAGTTGCCTCGGCAGCTAGTCCAGTTGGAAACGGCCTTAGCGGCACAATGGGCCGAGCGTCCGATGCTTAGGCAGCGATCGTTGCCAGCTACGTCGGCGGCTCCGAACAAGAAGAAGCACTCGCGCAAGAAGCTCTACTTGAGCGCGGCCTTGGCCGTAGGAGGGGGCGTGGTGGCCTACTGGAGCAAGGAGCGGGCCGACGCTGCGTACGACCGCTATTTGCGCTCGGCCAGCGTGGCGCGCCAGCAACGCGAATTGGACGAGGCCAAGCGCTTTGACCGCGTGGCCGGCGCGGCGTTTGTCGGCATGGAAGTGGGCTTGGTACTCAGCTCATACCTGCTCTTTTTTAGGTCTAGATCGTGAAACGCTCCCTCTGGCTAGGATGTTGCCTCGCCGCGCTGGTCTTGGCTTGCAGCGACCGCCCGCAGCGCAATCCTCTCGACCCGCAAGCCGAGGATGTGCAAAGCGAGTCGTTCAGCGCTTTGAC
>JAPOYQ010000949.1 GCA_026706505.1 Gemmatimonadota bacterium | reverse complement strand
GGCCTACCGCGACTCGCCGACCATAGTCTCATCGGGGTTGCCCGCATACGCCGCGGCCATGAACGCCCACACCAACAAGACCATCCACCACCCCAGCGAAATCCAGGTGCCCATCGCCTGTGGCGGCGTAGCGGTTTTCCCCGGCGACATCCTCGTCGGCGACGGCGAAGGGGTCGTGGTCATACCCGCGCATCTGGCCGAGGAGGTCGCCGTCGAGGCCGAGGAGATGGAGCAAAAAGAGCGCTTCATCACCGAGAAAATCCGCGCCGGAGCCAGTATCGTCGGCACCTATCCCCCCGACGAGCAGACCTTGGCCGAGTACCAAGCCTGGAAAGCAAACCAATCGTAGAATCATCGCGAACAATTCGTCGCGCTGTTGAGCAACCTTGCGTAGGGGCACCTCTTGTGGGTGCCCTTCGTACGTTTCCCCTTGTGGCCGCTTTAGCCCAAACGGCGGCGTAAGCGACGCGCGAGATCGCCAACCACAGTGGGAGTGGTGGCGGCGATGTTGTGCAACTCGTCGGGGTCCTGCTCGAGGTCGTAGAGTTCGTCGCAGTCGTTGTAATTCTGGATGTATTTGTGCGTAGCCGTGCGGATGCAGCGGAAGTTGCGCAAGGCGGCGACAGTCGCTTGGCGGTGGGTGTCGGTTTGGCCGTCGAGGACCGGCTGCAGCGAGCGGGCGTCGATGGCCTCTTGCGGCGCGAGCTGGGCGAAATCGCATATCGTGGCATTGAGGTCGATGAGTTCGCACAGCGCGTCACAGACGCGGCCTCCGGCGATATTCGGCCCGGCGATGATCAGCGGTACGCGCAGACTGGCCTCGTACGCGGCGCTCTTGGTGTACATCCCGTGGTCTCCGAGCAGTTCGCCGTGGTCGGAGGAAAAGATGATATAGGTATTGTCGAGTTGGCCGCGTTTTTCGAGCGCGTCGAGGATCTGGCCGATCTGGTCGTCGATGAGTTCGATGGCAGCGCAGTATTGGCGGCGGGTTTGGGCGATTTGGTCGGGCGCGAAGTCTGCGGCGCGTTTTTTGATCCACTCGGGTTTGCCAGCGAGGGAGTTGCTGATCGCCGAGGGCATCGCCGCATCGCGGTATCGGTCGCCGTATTCGGTCGGCGGATCAAAGGGGTCGTGCGGGCCAACAAAGCTGACGAAGTAGTGCCAAGGAAAGTCATCGGGAACATTGGCAATCCACTCGGCGGCGCGACGGCCGATATAGGCGTCCTCAAAGTCCGCGCTGTCCAGCGGCGAGTCGCGGCAGTCGGTACTCCAACCAGCAGCGGCGCGTCGTCGATAGTCCTGGTGAAACGTCGCCAATAGCCCCTTGTCAGCTAGATAGTGTGTATAGGGGCCAATCGGCGTGGGCGAGGAGCCGGCGTGCATTTTGCCCTCGCATTCTTCTGGATGGGTGAAACCCCAGCTATAAGCGTAGGGCCGGTCGCCGTAGCGGCCATTGTAGCCGGCGGATTTGCGCAGGTCGAGCTTGCCGACGCAGCCGACGCGGTAGCCGGCGTCGCGCAGCCGCTGATAGTAGGTGGTGGTGCCCAAGGGCAGCCGCCCCGAATTGTCCAAGCAGCCGAGGCGGCTCGGTTGCAGGCCAGAGGCCAAGCCAATCCGCGCCGGTGCGCAGACGGGTGCGTTGGTGGTGCATTGGGTAAAGCGCACGCCAGCGGCGGCGAGGCGGTCGATATGAGGCGTCCGCAGGAACTCAGAACCGGCGGCACCGAGATAGTCGTGGCGGTGCTGATCATCCATGATGAAGAGTATATTGGGACGGGGCATTGGGGCGTTCCTTGGCGTTGTGATGGGCATCTCGTAGCTTAAATGAGCGCAGGATTGCGATATGTTGGCCCAATCTATCCAGTCGCCTGTTTCGCTTCAAGGGCGGCAGCGCAAAAGCGCGTTGATTTTGACTTATAGGAGCGAATAGTCGAGCGGTTGCCCCGGTCATTGCGCGGCGATTCAATCGGTTGGATATTGAAGGAGCGTACTGCCTTACCCGCTGACCGTGCGGTCTCGGTCTTCGACGGCAGACAATATCTCGTCCAAATTGCAGCGAAAGAGATATATAATGGCCAAACTACTTGAGGACATACTGAGGCAGAAACAAGAGCAACAGGAAGCGTCGGAATTTGAACATGTAGCAGTGCGTCAGGAATGGATAGCCAACTGCGAAAAGCTTATGTCGAAGATAGCTGGGTGGTTACAGCCTCTTAAAGACAAAAACTGGCTGGAGATCCAGTCAGAGAATATTCCGATTCGGGAAGACCAGCTTGGGGATTACGAAGCCCAATCTCTACGACTTGTCTTTTTAGAAAGCCAGATTCTCACCTTCAGACCGGTCGGGCGTTTTATTATAGGTTTTCAAGGACGAGTCGATGTGGTCTCGGGCAGCACCCTTCTCGTAATGCTGGTGCATAAAGGAAATGACGAGTGGGACTTTGCGAAGAGAGAGGGCAGATACGGGAAACCTACACGGTGGGAATTCAATAAAAGTGCCTTAGAGGAATTTCTAGCTGAGTTCCTAGACGCATAAAAATGCGCGAGTTCACTTGTGATTCGCTCCTCGAATGGTACGCCTTGCTCCAACAAAATGTGCACGACCTCGGCGACGAGCATTTCGAATCTTTCACACCGACTGAGCGCGACGAGTTACGTGCCGACCTGCTTGAGGAGATACGCAAAGACTACGCGTTCAAGCTCCTTACGCTCTTGGAGGCAGGTATCCGAGAGGATTTTCTCGTAGCTCTACAACGAAAAAAGCGCGATAGAGTAAGCAGAGCGTATCGCGATCTGTGTGAGGAATATCGCCGTGAGACTCGTCAAGTTGGCAAGCAGGCTACTCAGGCGTGTAGGCGGATCCCCCTCGACCGAATTTTCGACAAATTACGAGACTGTTTCCGCGACATCGACGAGGCGTTTCAGAGGGTTTGCTCGGTGACCAAGGGATACTTCGGGTTTCGGAATTGGTATGCACACGGTCGGATTCGCACAATGCCGGTTGTTCCCGACCCAGAGGACGTATATGAGGCGTACGAGCAGTTTCAGGAGAAGGTGCTGAATAGGTAACTGTCATTCAGCTTGGTGGCGAAATGGTGATCACCCAGTAGCCGCTTATGAATACCAACGCCCCAATCCCATTTACAGCATTCGCCCGCTTCGAGCGGCTCACCGCCGAGAAACCGCTGCTGTACTGCGAGCCACCCGCGTGGGCGGCTGCCAGTCACGCCATCGTCGTGGGCGACACCGTGCATTATCTATGGGCCAAAAAGGGAGGAGATGGTAGCTGGGTACACATGCACAGCTCTGCGCCGATCGCCGATCCTACGGCAGTGACGCACGACCAGCGCAATCCCATACTCCTGCCTTCCGCCGACAGATTCGACAATCACGGCGTGGAATACCCATTCCCATTCTGGAATCCCGCCGACCAGCGCTACTACGCCTATTATCTCGGCACCCAAGGCAAGGACAAGCCCCGCCGCAAACAAACCGGCCTGCTGGTCAGCGATGGCGATTTCGGAGCGTGGACGCGGATTGGCAATGAACCAGTAGTTGCAGTCGGCGGCGCGCACGAGCAACACGGCTCTTCCCATCCATCCGTGGCCGTGTCGGGCGATGTCATTCACATGGTCTATACCGGCGAATCGCCAGCGCCGCCGGCTCGGCGCGATATTCTCTACAACGTGCCGACCATCTGCCATGCCACTGCACCGACCAGCAACCCAGCACAGGTCACCAAAAATCCCGCCAATCCCGTGTTCTGCGGATCGGGACAGGCGTGGGACCGCTATGGCGTGCGCGAAGCCGAAATCCTCAAAGGGCCGAGCTACTTCCATCTGTTCTACGGCGGCTACGACGGTAAAGTTTGGACCATTGGGCACGTCCGCACGCGCGACTTCCGCACCTTCGAACCCAACCCACACAACCCAATCTTCACGCCTGCGACCGATGCCGACGCCTGGGATTGCAACGGCCTCCTGACCCCACAGGTGTTCGCAATAAACGGGACCTATTACATGATCTACGCGGGTCTCAGAGGATCGGGGTGGAATCGCGTGTCAGCAGTCGGGACGGGCTTAGCCGTGGCCCAGCCACTGTAGGGTTCACTCACGCTCGTCGGCCCGCTCAATAACCCGCATACTCTTCCAACGGCCCGTGCGAAAACGCAAGTAGAGAGCCACGCCCAAAATGCATATATACGCGCAGCCAAAGCTCCATATCAGGTACAGCCCTCCATCAAAGTAGGTTAGGGCGGCAAAAGACGGCACCACCATGATCGCCCAAGCCAGCAAGATCGAAATCCACATGACGAAACGGGTGTCACCCGCACCTTTCAGGGCCGCCGCGAAGACCATATAGGCGGCGTCAAAGACGCAGTACAAGGCCACGAAGCGCAGCAAGACCACGGCGATCTGATGCGCTACCGCAAAGTTGGCGTCTTGCTCCTCGCCAAAAGGCGCAAGGAAAAACTCCGGCACCAACACATAGCCCAAAGACATCGTCCCCATGTACAGCATAGCCAAGTGCAAGCCCGACCACGTGCAGTAATCAGCAGCCTCGGGCTGGTCGCGCCCCAAGCGCTGGCCAACCATCGTCGATACAGCAATACTGCAACCAATGAGCGGCATAAAGGCGAGGCTGTTGATGTGAAAGGCCAAGTTCGTCGCCGCCAGTGGGATCGGCCCCAAGCGGCCCACGATGAACAAAAAGAAGGTAAAGGCCATGATGTCGAGCATGAAGTTGACGCCGTTGGGGCCGCCATAGCGCAACAGGCGCAGCAGCAGTTTGAGGTCCGGCTTCCAGCCGCGCAAGGTGGCGTATTCGCTGCGATAGCGTGGCCCCAAAAACAGCACCGCAAAACACAGGGCCGAAACCACCAAGCCGATATTGGTGGCCCACGCCGCCCCGACGATCCCCAACTCAGGCAACCCCCAGTGCCCGAATATCAAAGCGTAGTCGCAGATGATGTTGACGCTGATGGCCACGACGTTGACCGCCAGCACCACCCACGTCTGGCCCCGCCCACTGAAAAAGCACGAGAAAGCCGTGGACAAGACCTGCGGCCCAGTGCCGTAGCAAAGGATGCGGAAATACTGGGTCTCAGCGGCGCGGATGCCTGGGTCGTGGCCGATAAACTCGAAGAGTTCGCCGGCAAAGGCGGCCGGCAGCAAGGCCAACAGGCCGCTGAATAAGGCCACGTACGCCCCTTGCCACACGGCCGGCCCCACCCGCGTCGGCCGCCGCGCACCCATGTATTGGGCGACAAACGTATTGGCGTATTGGGCCGTGCCCATGAAGAGGCTGATGAAGGTGAAGTTGGCCATGCCCGCCGGCAGCGCGGCCGCCAACGCCTCGGTGGAATACCAAGAGAGAAAGACCCGGTCGACAAAGTGCTGGATGCTCCAGCTAGCCGTGCTCAGAATCAGCGGCAGGGCGATCCCTAAAAACTCTCGGTACCCGCCTGCGGCCCCCCACCGCCTCGCGATGCGACCCACGCTTAGCTCGCCATAAATTCGGCCACACTAATCAACTTCCCGCCGCGCCGCGCCGACTCCCATCCCGCCAGCACCGGAGCCAGCGAATAAAGGCCGTCGGCATAGTCGTTGAGCAGCAGGGCGCGGTTGCCAGTGCGCACGGCCTCAATGAAGACGCGGTCTTGCTCAAACCACGGGTCGAATTCCTCCGGCGCGTACACCACCTCACCGTTGACCTCGATCCGGTCGTACATCCACAGTGCCAAGTATCCCCCCTCGTAAAAAACAGTAAAGCGCGGTTCGTCGCCCGGAGCAGCGGGCGTGGTGGCGAGGAACGTCGAGGTCATGGTCGCTCCGTTTGCCAACAAAAAGTTAAACGAACACGACAGCGGCGTGTTGTACCGAGGAGGATGGTGGTAAAACGCTTGCGCTTGGGTAATGTCGAGGCCGCTCATAAAGCGTGAGTAGTCAACGGCGTGCACCCCCCAGTCAAAGGCCGAGCCGCCGGCCTTGTCCATCTGATAGTGCCAACTATCCGGGTCGGAAACCTCGGCTTCGAGCAAGGGCAAGCCGGACGTGCTCTGAAAGCGGATGTGGGTGATGGCCTTATCCTCAAGCAGGCGGCGAGCCTCCTGAAAGAGCGGACGATAGCGCTCGCGGAAACAGACCGTTGAAATCGCATCGCCCTCGGCAACTGCATCGGCGATGCGCCGCGCAACGGCCATGGTGGTCGCTTGCGGCTTCTCGCTGAAGAGGTGGATGCCCTGTGCTGCGGCCGTGGCTTCCACATCAGTGCGCGCAAAGGCCGGCACGATCGAATAGAGTGCATCGAGCTGCTCTTCCGCGAGCATTTGATGCGGGTCTGCATAGGTGCGGACGATGGAGTACTTTTGCGCGGTGGCGGCGAGGTTGTCCGGGTTGGGATCACTCGCGGCGACCAACTCGACACTGTCTAGCTTACTCAGGTTGGGCAGGTGCGTTTGGTTGGCAAAACGGCCGGTGCCATAGATGCCGACGCGCACCGGGCGATTGTCTGCGGGCATGAGCTAATCCTTTGTTTAGTAGCCTTTCTGTAGCGGAGCAAAATGGGCAAGAAAAGAAAAAAGGAACTCATGCGCCAGACCGCTATGAGACGGGTCGCGGGACGATCTGAGGCGTCTGTCTACTTCGCCGCTGAGTAGGCGAACTCGGGGCCAGCGACGAGGAGATCCCAATCTCGCAGCGTTGATTGCTACTGTTCACACAAGTACGTACCTTCGCGTTGATAAAGAGGTATTACCCGAACCAATTGTTCGGATACAAGCAGTTGGCCGTAATTTCCCTCCCATGTGAGGTTTTCTCGCAATGAAAGACTGGGGAGCTCTTGCCGAGTGGTTCCATGAGAATCGCGAGGCGAACCGGACGGACTATTATCTGATTCAACATCCGGCACTGCTAGAGCTCATCGGAGAAGTCTCGGGCCTCAAGGTTCTCGATCTTGGATGCGGCCCTGGCTCTTTGGCTATCGCTCTGAGTGAGTTGGGAGCTGAGGTTACGGCAATTGACTCGTCGCCAACCATGTTGAACATAGCTAGAAAGGACGCAGTGCATAACGGGCAGAGGGTGCGTTTTATCCAAGGGGAGATAAAAGAATGGGAAGAACCCGAAGCTAACTATGATCTTGTTACAGCTATCAATTTGTTGCGTTACCTCGAAAGGCCAAGCCGGCTGATACCTATCGTCAAGCGAGCCTTAACTCCTCGCGGCAGATTCATCATCTCGGACGCGCATCCCATCCTAAATGCTGGAGGACGACCAGGAGAACTGGCAGAGCGAAGAGTATGTGAGTACTTCGATCGCAGGGAGTCCTCGATGGTCTTCCGCGATAACGGCCGCAAACGTCAGGTGAGATTCTATCGTCGTCCGCTATCAGACATATTCTCTCTGCTGACCAAAAACGGAATGGTTGTGACCAAGTTCTCCGAGCCGCAGCCCAAGGAATCTTTGGTCGCGGAAGGCAACCAGAAATACTATGAGGCTGGAAACCGATTTCCCTTTTGCTACTTGATTGAGGCAATGAAGTGGGAGGGGAACAACGGCTAACGCGCCAGAAGACACACCTATGATTCAGCGCAAGGCTGTACGCGCGGTCATTATGACGCCAAATCATCGAGTACTGCTGATGAAGCTCCAAGAGCCTGTCACAGGATTTCAGGTTTGGATTACGCCTGGTGGGGGCTTAGAGCCCGGTGAATCTGATGAAGAAGGACTGCGACGAGAAGTCGCCGAAGAGACTGGCGCTAGGAGCTTCCGTCTGGGACCGCCCCTATGGACCAGAAAACACGAATTCTCTTGGAATGGTCGGAGCTATGGCCAAAATGAAGTCTATTATCTCGTACAAGCAGACTGCTTTGAACCAGTGATGGACGTGGAGGCTGCTCCTGGTGAGGCATCGGCGTTTCGCGGGTTCCATTGGTGGTCAATCGACGCTATCGCTAGGTCCGCAGAAAAATTCGCGCCTCGCAATCTTCATTGTCTGCTCAAGAGTATTTCCAAGAACGGGCCGCCAGATAAACCTATTTCCGTAGGCGCATGAGCATTAGGTGGCACCAGCGTATAACACTGCGTTTCTGCTACGTCGCTTCGCTCCTTGGCCTGCGGTAATCCTCGGCCTCGCTCAGGATTTGCAAATTGGAAGACGTTAGCGAAAGCCAAGAACTGTTCACTTTGATCGGATCAACCCAGAAACTACAGTCGTCGCGGGACTGAAGACAGTGATCGTTTTACGCTGAGAGCCACCAGCATGCGGGAAGAAGGAGCAGGAATCTTCGTATTTAATTTGCAGCAATCGCTGGATCCCGGTCAGGTGGGAGCAAAGGCTGCGAATCTTGCCGGAGCGATGGAGATGGGGTTGTCTGTACCTCCGGGGGCAGTGATTTCGCGCCAGGCATTGAGTCTGTTCTTGGATAGGAGCGGCTTGCTTCTGGAAGCGCAGCGTCTGATCAATGGTATCGAACTTGAGTGTACGGAGCGCGCCGAAGCGTTCGAGGCACTTTGCACTGAAGTGATGCGCGCACCGATTCCGGAACCTATAGTGGAAGAGGTTGCGTTGATCACACGGCCCCTTCTCGACGAGACTCCATACGGGCTGGCTGTGCGTTCGTCGGGCGTATACGAGGATTCGGCGAGGGCGAGCTTCGCGGGTGTTTACGAGAGTTTTCTTGGCATCCGCACTGAGGCTGAGTTGTGGAGGGCAGTGCGTCGCTGCTGGTGCGCCTCATGGGCACCGCAGGCCATCGACTACGCGCGTCGAATGGGGATTCAGTTGACAGCTGACGGTATGAGCGTGCTGCTGCAAACCCTCGTTCGTGCCGACAGTGCCGGGGTACTGTTCACGGCCAACCCGCGGACGGGGAATCCATGGCAATTCGTCCTAGAATCGTCGTTCGGTCTGGCTCGCGATCTGGTAGCATCCACCAGTGCCGCGATCGCGGATCGGTTTCTGATCGGGTGGAGCACGGGAGAGATCCTAGAGCGATTCACAGCAGAGAAATGGACGCAGTTGGTGCCCGGCGCGAGTGGTCTCGACTCCGTCGACATTCCAGAAGATCGCCGGGCCGAGCCGTCGCTCTCCGACGATCTGGCCACGCGGATCGCCCAAGCAGGCCTGCAGATCGACCGCGCTTTCGGCACCCGTGTCGATGTCGAGTGGGCAGTGGACAGTGATGACATTCACATCGTGCAGGTACGGCCGATTACAGCACTTCCGGCATTCTTCCCGCATCACTTGCCGGCTCATTTAGCAGATCGGACGTGGCGTCCAGCAAAGCAGTGGCATTTTTCGTTGAGAAGAAACGACGGGACAGTTACGCTGCCCATCTACCGCGACAAACTGATTACAGAGAAGTTCAACCGCTATCTGCAGGTTGGCCCCTTAGAGACGCCTACTCACCGAAAGTGCGGTGCCGAGTCGGATTTTCACGGACATCGCTATCTGGTTGAGGATGATAGTGCTTGGCCTCAATGGCCGCGGATACCTGCTTCTCAGCGAGAGCAGTATCTTGTCGAATTTGAACCCCAAATGAGGGCAGACTTTTTGCACGACACCAACACGAGATTTCCAGCTATAGAAGCAAAAGCTGTGCGGCTGGAAAACGAGGCAAACACGCTCGAGCAGGCGATTGATGCGATACTGTGGGCACAAGAGACGATGTGGGATCTGGAAGCTGTTGGGGTGGGGCCTTCGCAGCATTTGTACGTCACATGTCTGGATCTGCTGCACGCCTTTGTGGACGAATACCTGCCCAACATCGACATCAACGACCTGACGCTTGGCCATCACTCTGACTTAGATCCCTACTGGCCTCACGTACTAATAGCAGATGCGGAGGAGATGGCGAAGCTGCTTGAGCCGAAGCGAGAGCTATTCGAGGGCTTGAGTCTGGACGAGTTAATCAGATCTCTGCAGGTTGCAGAGGCACCATCACCCTTCATTTCGGCTTTTGAGGCTTGCTGCGAGCGCCTTTGTCTGGTGCCGCCCTGGCAGTCCCACGAAGGAGAAGCCCCCCACGACTTAGGCGCGAGACTGAGGATGAAGGATATCCTGAGGCTCATCCGCAATGCGCTCAGAGGCAGCAGACGAATTTCGCAGATTGCTGAGGAGACCTCGCAGCGTCGCGCAGCGGTCGTGGGTCAAGTTCGGGAAACTTTGGCCGCTCGATCGGCTGAGTTGACCCGCTTTGAGCGGCTCCACGACTGGGCTCTGTTTTGGGGGCCGGCGCTGAACCACCGCATACTCCGGGGGGATGTGCCGAGCAGAAAACTCCACCGCCTTTTTCAGAGAATGGGGGAACAACTGCTGGCAACCGGGTTAGTCGATGACGTCGACGATGTTGTGTACTTCACTGTGGAAGACCTGAAGGCCATCGCTGTTACTGGCGACATCGCGACAGGACAGGGGGTGCTGAAGAAGCGAAGGCTCGAGTGCGAACGCAGTGAGCGTCTCGTCGTGCCCATCTTCCTGGGAAAGCCCCCAGAAGGAAGCCCCGCGACGCAGGACCATGCTGCACCTACTGCAGACAAGACTGAAGCAGGAACAGCAACCACTATTGTCGGCAAGCCCGGCGGTCCGGGCCGTAGCAAGGGCATTGTTCGCCGGATCGAAACTCTGGCAGAAGGAGATGAGGTGGCGGGTGAGGAGGACATCGCGGTGCTCGTCACCCCGGTCCAGTCGAATAACAATGACATGATGCTCGTGTTCTCCATGCTCCTACGGGTGCGCGGACTTGTCGTACCGGACGACCTCATGATGTGGACGGCTCACATTGGTCAAATCGCACGGGAGTGTCACGTGCCTGTCGTGGAAATCGCCCCTTCGGATCTGGATCGGCTTTTCGACGGCTGCCCGATCGAACTAGACGGAACGCGAGGCGTACTGACGCTGCTGGACACCTGAGCTGTTCTCTCGGACATTGGGTGTTGCCACGCGCCGCTGACTTGACCTCCGGCAACTGTAAAACGTTATAGGAAATGCCAACCAAGAAAGCGGGGGCCTGCCCACAGGGTATAGAATACTCCCGAAATTCAAACGACCATGATAGGTGACTTTGTGGATGCAAGAACGTTCATCGGCAAAACTGTCGACGTCACTATAGATCGACCTCTTGGCTCCAAACATCCTGAAGCAGATTTCATCTATCCAGTCAACTACGGATTTCTCCCGAATGTACCGGCACCTGATGGGGAAGATATGGACGCCTATATCCTCGGCGTTTTCAAACCGCTAGAGACGTTCACAGGCAGGTGTATCGCCGTCATTCAACGATCTGACGACGATGATGACAAGCTCGTTGTCGCACCTGACGGCAAGGATTACTCCGACGAGCAGATCTTCGCCCTGACGGAATTCCAAGAGCGGTTTTTCGAATCGTCCGTAACACGTGAAGTGATTTAGGAAGGAAACCCATGCCATTCAAGATAGCTGATGATCCGCAGATCGATTATCGGGAATTAGTGAGAACCGCCTATAACCGATGTGCGATGAATTACGCGGGGCAAAGACGTACCATGGCCGAGGTGGAGCTCAACTTAATAACTGAGCGTCTGTCATCTGGTTCAAAGGTTCTCGACGTTGGATGTGGTGCTGGTATCCCCGTCGCCCGGCATCTTGCAGGGACGTTCAGCCTCACCGGAATCGACATCTCCTCAAATATGATAGCTCTAGCGAAGAAAAACGTCCCCACCGCCAAATTCGTCATCGCCGACGTAATGGAGACCGAATTCCCCGCAGATAGCTTCGATGCAATTGTCAGCTTTTACGCCATCTTTCACATCCCAAGACAAGAGCATCTAAACCTCTTTCGTCGATTTGCACAGTGGCTTCGGCCCGGTGGCCTACTTCTGTTTACGATTGCCAAGCAAGACGACGGACCTGGATATACTGAAGATGACTTCTTCGGCGAAACCATGTACTGGAGCAACTTCGGCCCCCCGACCTACGAGAAGTTTCTTACTAAGACTGGGTTTCAGATTGAACAGGAAGGTATCTTAGGAGGAGGATACGAAAGTGCTGATGCACTGGAGGAGGTCCACCCATTTTTTTTCGCCATCAAAAGTGAAGGCTTGTAGATCAGCAAACACTGTGAATTGAACACATTTGCCACAATCGGCGTACTCATTTATCTGAAAAGGACTACCAATGCCGCTAACAGGTCGATGTCTTTGTGGGGCGGTCAGCTATACAAGCGACGCGGAGCCCCAATCTGTGATCTATTGCCACTGTGACGACTGCCGTAGAGTCACAGGTAGCGCTTTCAACGTTGGAGTCGGCATACCAGCGTCCACATTTCAACTGAACGGTAAAACCAAGGGATACGAATCTACGAACGACGAGGGCCGCACAAAGATTCGCGAATTCTGCCCAGAATGTGGTTCTCAATTGTTTACGCGTTACCCAAACACGATATTCATCAAGGCGGGCACCCTAGACCATTCTGAAGATCTGCGACCCACCAGAGAAATCTGGACCGAAATGGCAGTCCCGTGGTCCAAGCTTCCTGACGGCCTAGATAAATTTCCCCGATCTTCGACGTGGGGAAGTTCGCAACCTAGCACACTTTAGGAAATTGCCACGAGACTT
>JAPOYQ010000879.1 GCA_026706505.1 Gemmatimonadota bacterium | reverse complement strand
GTTCTCCAGAGGGCAAACAGCTTCAGTTGCGCGGCGTCAACGCCAAGGTCATTCGCCCAGGCGCAATACGGGTTGGAGATGTCGTGAAGAAGCTGTGAGCCCGACCGAGGATCGGTCGCGTGGTTCTAAAACCCGCCGCCCTGCGGACCGTCTCCACCCCCTCGCGGCCCACCGCGCTGGCGCTGCTGCTGGCGTTGCGCCTGCTGTAGATGCGTCTTTAGAGCCTCGATCTGCTCGGCGTCTAACGCCGTGGCGAGCGCGGCCATGATCTTCTCTCGCATCTTGCTCTGCTGCTCGCGCATTTTCTCGCGCAGAGCCCGAAAATCGGTCTCGCCACCGCGGGCGCCGCTGAACATTTCCGCCATCATCTGCTGTTGCTCGACGAATAGCGGCTTAAGCGCCTGCCGCAGCGCGACTAGCTGCTTGTCGGTCACGTTGAACTTCCCGTCAAAGGCCAGTAGGGCAAAAGTCTGCTCCGGGGTCATGCCGCCACCCGTGCCGCCACGCCTGCCTCCTGGCTGGGCTTCGAGCGCCACGGCGCTTGACAAACAAACAGCGACGATCCATAAGGCCATCTTGCGAATGCGCATCTCGATTCTCCTTGTATAAGTTTTGCGGGACACTACGGCTAATTAGACACGCTATCGCCGCGATTCATTCCCTTGCTTTGGCAGCAGTTGATTCGACCGACGAGGTCGGGCAACTTTCGGTCTAGTACGTCCACTGTCGCGGCAGCGGTCGCTCGCGCTCTAGCAGCCGCTCTAGCAACTGCTTGCGGACTGCTTGCAACCGGTCGGCGTATTCGCTTTCGCCCGCCACATCCTCGTAGGCCAGCGGGTCTCGCTCCAAATCGAAGAGTGCCTCCGCTCCGCTGGCATCTACCACGTAGCGCAACCCCTCCACGCGCAGCGTTTTCCAGTGTCGCTCAGGTTGAGTCATTTCCGTAATGGCGCAGCCGGGAGCGTCTCCTTCCTCCCCGCGCAAGGCAGCCAAAAGAGAACTGCCCTGCAAGGCAGCCGGCCGCTGAATTGCGGCAGCTTCCAGCAGTGTCGGCACTACGTCTAGTGCCTCGACGACGCGGGAGCAGTGCCCTCCAGCGCTTGCTCCGCTTGGCCAGCGCATCAGCAGGGGGACGCGCGAAGCCGCGTCGTGCCCGGGGTAGCCCTTGCCGTAGCGCAGATGTTCGCCGAGCCACTCGCCGTGATCGGACGTGAAGACGACGATGGTATTGTCCGCAATGCCGAGCCCGTCGAGCCGATCGAGAATGCGGCCGACGTGGTGATCGACCTCGGAGACCATCGCGTAATAGCCGTGGCGCGCAGAGCGCAATTCGTCGTCGGAAAAGTGCTGTGGGCCTCGGCGGGCGTCGAGAGCCGGAGGGAAGGGCGGCAACGTCAGCTCGGCTGGATCGTAGAGATCGAGAAACTCCTGGGGAGCCACCCACGGATCGTGCGGCGAATAGAAACCAGCGACGCAAAGGAAAGGGCCGTCCCTGTGGCGCGTCATGAACTCCATGGTCTGCTCGGCGACAAACGCCGTGTGGGTCAACTCGCTGCGACAGCGGCTGGCCAAGGCGCGTTTGACAAAGCGCTCTTCTGGATGCGCGATCCCGTCGCGGATGTTCATGATCCGCTTCCATTCGATTGAACTGGGGGCCTCGCCGAGGCTGACGTGGTCGAGTTGCTCAGGAGCCTGCGCCGCCACCCAAGCGCGGTACGCATCGTGATAGGAACCCGGTTCGTCCGAGATTTCCAAGTGATCGAAGCCATAGTCGGGATGGGACTCGCAGTGGTCGCGGTTGGCGTGCGGCAAAAAGTGCAGTTTGCCTATCTGGCCGCTGCAATAGCCGTAGTTGCGCAGCAAGCGCGGCAAGGTCGGCGCATCCTCGGGCACGGGCACACCCATGTGCGAAAGTCCTAGCGTGGATGGATACTGTCCGGTGAGAAAGCTCACGCGGCTGGGCATGCAGACCGGATTCTGCACAAAGCAGTGGTCGAAATTTACCCCGTCAGCAGCGAGCCGGTCCAAGTGCGGCGTGCGGATTTCGGCGTTGCCGTTGACGCCGAGGGCGTCCCACCGCTGCTGATCCGTGTAGAGTATGAGGATATTCGGTCGCTGCATAGTTGGCGTGGATTCCTTGGAGATGCTGTGTGGATGAGGCTATGGACCGGTCTGCGTCGGCGTCTGCTTGGCACACGCTGATTTTCGCCGCCTCTTAAAAAAGCGCTGCGGAAAATCCGGGCCGATGAGCGGACTCAGCGGGAACCAAAGCAGCGCGTGGATGACCTTGATTATTTTGTACAAGACGTTTTTCATGGCTTTTCTTCCTCGGCAAAGAGTTGCTCGGTTACCGCAGCCATCAGCTCTGGGCCGTCGCTCTGGCGGAAGAGGAACCGCACCTTCCCCTGCTGATCGATCAGGTAGGTATAGGTCGAGTGATCGACTAGGTAGGCGGCCTGCTCCTCTCCCAGGCTATAATGAGCGCCATACTGGCGCACCACTTGGTCGATTTCCTCCTTGTCGCCGCGCAGGCCAATCGCATCAATGGCGAAGTAGTCGAGGTATTCCGCCAGCTTCTCCTGCGTGTCGCGCTTGGGATCAACGGTGACGAAGAGAGTCGTCAGCTCCTGCTGGTCCTCGCCTAAGAGCTGATAGACACGGCCCATCTTCGACAGCGTCACCGGGCAGATGTCGGGGCAATAGGTGTACCCGAAGAAGAGCATGGCGGCCTGGCCGCGCAAACTTTGCAACTCAAAGCGCGCGCCGTGCTGATCCACGAGCGCGAAGTCACCGCCAATGCCGCCGAAATCCTGCAACGAGGGGACCTCCACAGGGGCGGGGGTTTCGACCGGGGCCTTTTGGGCCTCCGGCTGCGCGCCGCAAGCTGCGAGCAGTGCAAAAACCGCGCAAAAAATCAGCGCGTCAATCGCTCTCATAAAGACCTTTCTTTTGCACCGGCATTTGTATGCGTCTTTCCGTTCCATCGCCAAAGCGCAGCACTAGCTCCACCTCGTCGCCGTCCCGCAGTGGCTGGCGCAGTTCCATCAGCATCAAGTGGGTACCGCCCGGCTTCAGCGCAACTTCCTCGCCCGCTGGGACCGGCAGCTTTGCTACTCGGCGCATCGTCATCCGGTCGTCTTTGTATTCCATTACGTGTATCTCGGTTTGTTCGGCAGCCTCGGTTGCCACAGCAACCAACGCGATGGGGTCGTCGCCTCGGTTTTCGACGACTAGGTAACCGGCGGCCGGGCTGCGCGGCGGCGGCTCGCGGATCCAAGCGTCGCGTACGACGATGGGGTCGCCGGTATGCTCTTGTCCGCATCCGACTGCCGCGAGCAACAAAAACGCAACGACAATTTTCATCGGATGTTTTCCTTCGGCCAGTCGTCGACTCTCAGACCTTGACGCCAATCGCCCCTACCATGGGCGGCGATGCAATGCTAGCGTGCGGATCGCGAGCGTTTGCCTGCCATTCTTCCCAATGCGCCGCGCACTCTTCCTCGCGCAGTACGCCACGCACCACAAGCTCGGGCAAATACACGCTCAGGAACTGCTCTATCCAACACCAGAGGCGATTGCCTGGACGTGCAATACCGCCGATAGGGACGACCTCCACGGCCTCCAAACCACACCGCACCATTAGCTCCGGCAACTTCCCGCCGATATCCAACCGCTCGCCAAAACTCTCATGGACCGCTTCCAACACGCGCCGCAAGTGGGGATGCTCAATCCGGGCGACAAACGCCCCATAGGCGCAGTAATCTACAACCACTAAGCGACCGCCCATTCTCAGGACCCGTGCTACCCGCTCTATCACCCCTTGCGGCTCCTCTATGAAGCAAAGCAACCAGCGGGCAAACGCAGCGTCCATAGAAGCGGCTGGCAGGTCGAGGGTGCGGACATCCGCTACGGCGACCTCGACTTGCTGCAAGCCGGCTGACGCGGCGCGGTGCCGGAGAAAATCCGCGAACTTCGGCGACCCATCAACCGCCAAGACGCGCCCCTCTGCTCCCACGCGCTCGGCCAGTTCCAAGCTGGTAAAGCCCGGACCGCAACCTAGATCGAGAATCGCCTGCCCGGTGCTGAAATCGGCACGCTCCCACAAGTCTGCGGTCTCGGAGTGCCACGTGTCGTGTTGCGCTTGCAGGCGGCGCAGTTCCTCTTCGTCGGTCCCCAACAAGTAATCGCGTTCGGCAGCGGTGTTCACGAATGCTTACTCCGGCGGTAGGATCAAGTACTCGCCCTCGCGGATCCCATAGCTGTCGCCGAGTTCGGGATAGTCAATCCCCGCGCGGCCATTCCAATCCCAAACTACTTCGCCGTCCTTGACCGTCACCTCGCAAAACAGACGCTGGTGGCCGTCCAACCGGCCGTCGAACGAATCGGCGTAGCCAAAATCCCCCTCCATCAGCTTCAAGACCGCCACATCGGCCACGGCACCTACCGACAGGTGTCCCAATTCGGGGTGGCCAATCTCCCGCGCCGGGTTGATGGTCGAAGCGCGAATGATTTCGTCGAGCGGCATGCCCATCACCAGAAATTTCGACATGGTCGTCGCCATGTCGAGCATACCCATGTTCATGCAGAGGACGTGCAGGTCGGTCGAAATCGAGTCTGGATAGAAGCCTTGGGCTATGGCTGGGACCGCGTTGCGAAAACAGAAACTGCCGCCACCGTGCCCCACATCCAAGATGACGCCCCTTGCCCGCGCCTCGTGCAGGTAGGGCAGCACCTTGCCCTCTGCGTCAAACCACGGCGTCGGGCCGCGGAAGATGTGGGTGCTTATATCGCCCGGGCGCAGTCTTTCGCCTAAGAGCTGGTAGTAGGGCCGTTCCTTCCTGAAGTAGCCAAAGTCGATCATTACCCGCGTCTCGGCCTTTTCGGCTGCCGCGAGCGAGCGATCAACTGAAATCCATTCGGGACCGATGTAGTGCGCCGTCTTGATGCCGACGACTACATCCTCGTTTTCCCGCGCCACGCCCGCCGTCTTGTCGGGATCCATGTCGTACGGATTTTGCTCGTGGTCGATTGACGTCATTCCGGTGCCGGCGATGTTGACCAATGCGAAGAGCCGCGTCTGGCAGCGGTCGATTACCCGATAGCGAAAGTCCTCAAAGTTGCGCCAGCCTGCGCTTCCGGTATCTACCAGCGTCGTCACGCCGGTGCGAAAACTAAAGCCGTCGGGCAGGATGCTGTTGTCGCCGGCCCACGTATCGCGGTGACCGGCCGTGGCATAGGCGTGGATGTGGATGTCCACTAGCCCCGGCGTCACGTAGAGTCCGCTCACGTCGATGACCTGCCCGGCACCTTCCGTTGGCAAGTCCGCATCTACGGCCGCGATTACCTTCCCTTGGATGCCGATGTCCTTGGGCGCGTCAATGCCGTTTTGGGGGTCGATCAGATGACCGCCCTTGAGTACGAGATCAAACTGCATGGTAAAACTTCTCCGAGAAGTTGATGAGGAATAAAAAATAGCAAACAGCGACGCTGTCTGCTACGCGCCCAGCAGTCCGGCCTCAGCATTGGGCCGCAACTTCAGGCCGATGCCTCCACATGCAAGGGCAGCTTGCGCGTAAACCGCGCAAACAGTGCTTTGAGTGCAACGTCGCTGCGCGCTACAAGGCTGGTCACGATCACGGTTGCCCACACGCTGCGCCGCGAAATTTTGACCTGCTGTCCACTGGTAAAATCCGCGTGGGTGTGGATGCGCCGCAACGTCAGTACGGCCATGCCCAACGCCCAAAGGCAGAACCGGCGGATGCCGGTTTCGCGTCCGGGGATGAGCAATGTGAACGCCAGCGCATTGCCGAGGTGCATCTGGGCCACGCCGACCAATTGGCTCAGTGCCGTGCGGAACGCGGGATTCGTCCGGTCGGCCCCCAGCGAGCGCAGATCAAACCCGACTTGCTGGAACACGTCGCGCGGCAGCCAACACGCGCCGCGCGCCCGGTCATCCCAGATGTCCTTGAGAATGTTGGTCATCTGCAAGCCCTGGCCGAACGACACGGCGAGTTGCAACAACTTCTTGCGATGGCGGTCGATTTCCGCCGAATAGTCGCAGAACAACTCGGTGAGCATCTCGCCGACGACGCCGGCGACGTGGTAGCAATAGCGGTCGAGATGGGGGAGATCGTCTAGACCCTCGAGGCCTGGACTTTGCTGAAACTCGGCCATGCCACGCGACATGATCCGCACGCAGCGCACGAGTGCGGCGCGCTGCCGATCGGAAAACCCTTGCGTGATCCGCAGCACCCGAGGCGTGTTGGCCACGAGTTGGCGTTCGGCAGGCAGCATGCTGTCGGACAGGCGCGGCGCGAGCTGCTCGGCAAATGGGGCGGGTGGCTCCTCTCCCGCGACGACCCGGATGAATCGCTCGGAAAACTCGCGCTTCCCATCGGCCGACAGAGTCGGCTCATCCTCTATGGTGTCCGCGATGCGGCACAGCAGATATGCGTTGCCGACGACATCGCGCAGGCCCGACGGAAGCTGCGGAATGGTGAGCGCGAACGTGCGCGAGACATCTTGCAGGATCGCGTGCTGCCATGCGAGATCAGCGGTATGTTCGTCTGTCGTCATGGGTAGTCAACCCCAAAGGGCCGGTGAAGCTCGACGTGTTTTCGTATAATATACTTTGTCCGTTACACAGAACGCACCCTCTACTATAAAAATTATGGAAATAGACCGTAATCACCGCTTCAAAGGCGTCAACTACATTGAATCGCCCAACCAAGGCGGCCCCTTTGCCCCAGGGCTGCCCGACACCATCGTCATCCACTATACGGCCGGAGCTAACGCCGAGTCGGCCATTCACACCCTCTGCGACCGAGAGCGCAAAGTCTCGGCCCACTTGGTCGTCGGCCGCGACGGTGTTGTGACTCAGCTTTTGCCCTTTAATATTGTCGGCTGGCACGCCGGCCGCAGCCTGTGGCGAGAGCGCACGAGCCTCAACCAGTACTCCATCGGCATCGAGATCGACAACGCGGGCCAGCTCTCGGAGCGGGATGGCCGCTACGAGTCGTGGTTCGGGCAGACGTATCCGGCCTCAGAGGTCGTGCGCGGCGCACACCGCAACCAGAGCCTGCCCGGTGCCCATCCGCAAATACGTCAGCCTGTCTGCTTTTGGCATCGCTATGCGGAAGTGCAATTCGAAGTCGTCGAGACCATTTGCGCCGCGCTGATTGCGGCCTATGGGGTATACCACATCCTCGGCCATGAGGAGATCGCTCCCGACCGCAAGGTCGATCCCGGTCCGGCCTTTCCCCTCGACGAAATGCGCGCCCGGCTTTTGGCCATCGCCTAGCGCGCAGGAGGCGCGAAACCTTTGGCAGCACAAGCACCCGCCATTGATGTCCGCGAATTGAGCAAGACCTATGAGGTCCCCGTGCGCGAGGGCGGCCTGGCCGCGGCACTCAAGAGCCTCGTGCAGCGCCAGACGCGCCAAGTCGAGGCGGTTAAGCAGATCAGCTTTGAGGTCGCTTCTGGCGAGATAATCGGCTTCTTGGGACCGAATGGTGCGGGCAAAACCACCAGCCTCAAGATGCTTTCGGGCCTCCTGCACCCTTCCGGCGGGCAAGGTCGAGTCCTCGGTTTTGAGCCGTTCAAACGGCAGCGCGATTTCCTCCGCCAGATCACCTTGGTAATGGGCAATCGCAACCAGCTACTGTGGGACATCCCCGTAATCGACTCCTTTGAGCGCAACCGGGCCATCTACCGCTTAGAGCGGAGCGCGTACCGGCAAACGGTCGAAGAATTGACCGCACTTCTCGACTTAGACGCCCTCCTCGACAAGCCCGTGCGCAACCTCTCCTTGGGCGAGCGCATGAAGTGCGAAATTGCCGCCGCGCTTTTGCACAAGCCGCAAGTCCTCTTCCTCGATGAGCCGACCATCGGCCTCGACGTGACCATGCAGCGGCGGATCCGCGCGTTTTTGACCGAATACAATCAGCGCTACGGTGCCACCGTGCTCCTCACCAGTCACTACATGGCCGACGTCGAGGCGCTGTGTAAACGGGTGGTGGTCATCCACCACGGGCTGCTTCTGTTTGACGGCCAACTCACCGGGCTCGTGCAGCGCTTCTCTCCGCACAAGACGATCATCGTCGAACTGGAAAACGGGCACGGTGATCTCGGCAATTACGGGGAGATCGTCGCCAGTAGCGAGGGACGCGTATCGCTGCGAGTGCCCAAGGCGGAGACAGCGCAGGTGACTGGGCGGCTCCTCAGCGAGCAACCCGTCCTCGATCTAACGGTGGAGGACCCGCCGATTGAGGATGTGATCGAAGAAGTCTTTGAGCGCGCATGAGGGGGCTAGCGGACATCTACACTACGCTCTTCCGCACCGATCTGGCCGTGCAATTCCAATACCGGGCGGCGATGGCAATTTGGCTGATCGGGCGCATCGTCGATACGCTGGTCTTCCTTTCGGTGTGGACCGCAGTGGCCCGCTCCCAAGGCGGGCAGGTGGGAGATTTCTCCAGCGGGGACTTCGCCGCCTATTACATCATCATGATGATGATGGGGCATCTGACCTTCACTTGGTTCATGTACGAATTTGAATATCGGGTGCGGTCAGGGGCCTTCTCGCCGCTCCTGCTCCAACCCCTGCACCCGGTCCACCGCGACATCGCCACGAATATCTCCTACAAGTTCCTGACCCTAGCGGTCATGCTGCCGACAGTGGGGCTGATGATCTGGCTCTTCGATCCGGTCTTCGACCCGCCGACTTGGGCCATTTGGGCCGCTATACCCGTCGTTCTGCTGGCGTTCCTGATGCGCTTTTTCGTCGAGTGGGCACTGGCTTTAGTGGCCCTGTGGACCACGCGCACGGCCGCGGCCAACCAGCTCTACTTCGCGGCCTTGCTTTTCTTTTCCGGCCAAATGGCACCACTGTCACTTTTGCCCGAGTGGCTCCAGACGTTGGCCGCGATTTTGCCTTTCCGCTGGATGCTGGCCTTTCCCACCGAACTCCTACTCGGCCGACTCACGCCCACCGAGGTCCTCTGGGGCGCAGCAACGCAGGTGGCGTGGCTAGGGCTGAGCTGGGGGATTATGGCCGCGGTCTGGTCGCGCGGCGTGCGCAGATACTCGGCGGTGGGATCGTGAATTATTTGCGCCTCCTGTGGATCTTCCTGCGCATCGGCACCATGAACGAACTGGCGTACCGAGCCAATTTCTGGGTGCAGCTAGTGCAGAGCTTGCTCAATCTGGGGGTCGCGCTGGCGGGTTTGGCGGTGATTTTTTCGCACACAGAGGAACTGGGCGGCTGGCAGCCGGCCGAGTTGGTGGCTCTCTTGGGAGTCTTCTTCCTGATGAGCGGCCTGATTGGCGCGCTGATCCAGCCGTCGATGCAGCGCTTTATGGAGGACGTGCGCCTCGGCACGCTGGACTTTACCCTCACCAAGCCGGAGGATGCACAAGTGCTAGTGAGTGTCGGCGAGGTGCGGATTTGGAAGTTCTTGGACGTAGTGCAGGGAGTGGCACTGATTGCGATAGCCCTAGTCGAGATCGGGATGCGGGCGGGCCTTGTACACGCGGCGGGATTTGCCCTGACGCTTGCGGCTGGCGCGGCAATCGTCTACAGTTTTTGGCTAGTGTTGGCAACAACCGCGTTCTGGTTTATTAGAGCGGAGAACATCTTGGTGATCTTCCAAGCCGTTTACAGCGCGGGCAAGTATCCGGTGGCCATCTATCCGCGCTGGCTCAAGCTGGCGATGACCTTTCTGGTGCCCGTGGCCTTTGCGGTGACCGTGCCTTCGGAGGCCTTGGTGGGGCGGTTGTCGTCGGAGGTGCTGTGGGGCGCGTTGGCGATGGCGGTGTGCATGCTGGTGGGAGCGCGGGCGTTTTGGTTGTGGGGGGTGAGGCACTATTCAGGGGCATCGGCCTAGCGATGATCCATTTTGCCATTTCATAGAAAGAGGTACGGAAATGAGTGACGGACAAAGCAGCATGCACGTCGGAGTGCAGGGAATCGGGACCTCAAAGATGGAGTTGGAGTTTCTGGTGCGACACGGGGTGACGCACATGGACGCCTCCGTTGAGGACAACGAGGTCGAGACCTTAGTGCGGCACAAGGAGGAAGCAGCCGCCTACGGGGTGAGTATGGAGGCGATCCACATCGGCGTGCCCAAAAGCATCACGCTGGCGCAAGACCCGCAGCGAGACCGGGATCTCGACGAGGTCTGCCGCTGGATCGAAAACGCGGGCAAGGCCGGGCTGCGGGCATTGCTCTACAACTTCTGCATCCTGCCGCACCAGCGCACCGAACCCACGCCTGGGCGCGGAGGCGTGACGTATAGCTCATTTGACCTCTCGAAATTCGACAACGAAACGCTGAGTGAAGCGGGCGTGGTCAGCCGCGAAGAGGCGTTTGAACGGGCGGCCTACTGGCTGGAGCGCGTGATTCCGGTAGCCGAGGAAAACAAGGTGCAGATGGCCTGCCATCTCAACGACCCGCCAGCTCCGGTCCTGCGCGGCGTCGAGCGCTGGAACTGGCCGGTGATGGAGGGGCTCAAGCGCTTTTCCGAACTGGTCGATAGCCCGTATCACGGCTTTAACTTTTGCTGCGGCGTGGCATCCGAAGGCTTGGAAAATCCGGCCGAGGAACTCTGCGACATCGTGCGCTACTTCGGCGAGCGGGGGAAGCTCTTCAACATCCACTACCGCAACATCAAGGGCGGGTTGCACAATTTCCAGGAAGTCTGGCCCGACGAAGGCGATGTGGACATGCACGAGGTGGCACGCACCCTGAGGGACGTAGGCTATCAGTACATGTTGATGCCCGACCACGCGCCATCCCATCCCGACGACAAGGCTCCCGAGGGCGTTTCGGGCCGGGTACGCCAAGCTTGGGCCTTTCAGTTCGGGTATATCATCGCCATGATCCAAGCGGTGAACAAAGAGCGGTCCGGCCTTAGCATTGGGACCGCAGCGCAAACTGCCTAGAAACGGAAAACTGTGGCATGTCGATCCATTGGCTGAGGGCAGTACTATTGCTGGTCCTGCTCAGCTCGTTTAGCGGAGCTCAGTCCCGAGCAGAACAGGCCTTGAGGCGGGACTTGCAGGCGTTGGAGGATGTCGTCTCTCTGGTGGGATTGGCCAGTGGAGCGGCCCTGCTGGTCTCGCTGGGGCTGCTCGTTGCGCGGTGGCGGATGGGGACGGTGCGGGCGCGGCGCTTTGTCTTGCGCGGCGACGGGGGCCAACCAATCGCTCAATTGGTGCAAGGCCCCAATGGCGGCGAGCTGGAGTTGAGGGATGACAATGGTGAAATCACCGCGGTGCTGAGCCGTGGACTTAAGTTGTGCGACCGAGCAGGACAGGTGCGGGCCGACTTGCGGCTGGAGAGCGATAAGGCCCCGCTGCTGGAGCTCTACGACGAGCAAGGCGAGGTGCGGGCGAGCCTTTCGTTGAGTGAAGACGGGGCCGGCAGTTTGGCCTTTTACGACGAGACTGGACAGCCTCGCGCCGGCCTAGGTAGCGGCCTCGCCGGCGCAATGCGGCTGAGTTTTTTCGATGCCCAAGGACGATTGCGGCAGCAAAGCGGCATCGAAGACGAAGAAGAGCCTTCGTTCAAGCTCTACGATGCCCAAGGCGAGGTGCGCGGCTCTTTGAGCGTGCGGGCCAATGGCATGACCTTGCTAGAAATGCGCGACCAAGACGGCCACACGCGCACCATCGTCGGAGTGATGGAAGAGGGGATCGCTTGGCTTGGGGTTCTCGATGGAGAACAGCGTTTCCGCGCAGGACTAGGCGTGCCGACCGGCGGCAACCCTCGACTGGACTTCTACGACGAAGAAGGGGAGACGCAGGCCTCTCTGCACATCGACGACCAAGGCCGCTTTAAGACCGATCCGGACTCTTAGCTCTGCGCTCTCAGGGACCACTATCAGCATTACCTCTGGCTGGCTAAAAAACGTTCACAACTCGTCGTAACGCGGCACCTGATCGATGAAACCGCGACCCGTGACATAGCAATAGTGGACCAAGCCATTGGTGACCAAGAGACAGCGGGCCTGAACCACTCGGTTGTACGCGGCAATTTGGTCGAAGGTCTGCTGGCTGATGGAAACGTCCGGCTCTTTGCACTCGGCCATTAGCACGGCACGGCCCGCGCGGTCGTGGACGACGACATCAGCGCGAAACCGTTTGCTGTGGAGGTCGATGCCTTTCTCAATGACGATCAACCCGCGCGGGTAGCCCAAGTCCGATATTAGGTATTGCACCAAGTGCTGCCGCACCCACTCCTCGGGCGTCAATCGCACGTACTTGCGGCGCAAAGGGTCGAGTATCTCGCGCTTGCCTTCGACTTGGCGGATGTCAAACGCCGCGGCCGGGAGGTTGAGGCGTTGCATATTATTTGAGCAACAGCATCTTGTGGACTAATAAGGCGGTGCCCTTCTGTAGACGCGCTAGATAAACGCCTGTGGCCACAGGTTTTCCGCTGGCGTCCGTCCCATCCCATTCAACTTGGTAAACGCCCGGTCCTACGTCGCCGTCGGTGAGCGTCTTCACCTTCTGACCTTGGATGTCGAAAATTTCCAAGCGCACCCGGCCCGGCTCTGCGATGCGGTAGCGAATGGTTGTGGAGCTATTGAACGGGTTGGGATAGT
>JAPOYQ010000213.1 GCA_026706505.1 Gemmatimonadota bacterium | reverse complement strand
AGAGGGCTTGTTTCTGCTAGAACCGGGTCGCCGCGCCGCCGTGGAACAAGAGCTGCCCGAGCGCTGCCGCCGCGCCGTGCGCTTCATGCTCTCTGTGGAAATCAGCACCATCTACAAGAAGGGCGACAAAACCCGCAAGATCCACCACGTCGTCATTCTGCCTACTCTCGAATCTGCGGCTGGGCTCAACCGCCGCCTCGGTGCCATTGGCAACTTGCAGTCCGATGGCCGGCCCATCTTGGGGTTGGACAGCCGCGACCTTTTAGAAATCTGTCTCGAAGCCGACGAGAAGGTGCTCTTCATCCCGGCCCATATATGGACGCCGCATTTTGCCGCGTTGGGGGCTTCGTCGGGCTTTGACTCGTTGGAGGAGTGCTACGAGGATTTGCTGCCGCACATCTTCGCGGTGGAGACCGGCCTGTCCTCAGACCCGCCGATGAACTGGCGGCTGTCGGCCCTCGATCGCTATGCGATCATATCCAATTCTGATGCCCACTCGCCGCAAAAGCTGGCCCGCGAGGCCACGTGCTTTGACACGGAGTGCTCGTATCCGGGCATCTACTCTGCGCTCAAAGACCGCGATCCAGCGCGCTTTTTGGGCACCTTGGAGTTCTACCCCGAAGAAGGCAAATACCACTACGACGGCCACCGCAAGTGCGCGGTGTGCTACAAGCCAGCGCAAACGCTGGCTGCCGAGGGAATCTGCCCGGTGTGCGGACGCAAGCTGACGGTGGGGGTTTTGCACCGGGTGGAGAAGCTGGCCGACCGCCCAGAGGGATTTCGACCGGAGGTTGCCCCGTCCTATGAGTACTTGATTCCGCTCGACGAAGTGATTGGCGCGGCGGTTGGCGTTGGTCCGAAGTCCAAAAAGGTCCGCGCTGTGTACGACCGGCTCTTGGTCGAAGTAGGTACAGAACTCGAAGTCTTGCGTCGCGCCGGACTCGAAGCGATTGAAAGTTGCGCCGGGCCGTTAGTGGCCGAAGGCGTGCGCCGAATGCGCTGCGGCGAGGTGGATATCTACCCCGGCCACGATGGGGAGTACGGCGTAATCAGTGTGTTTAGCGAGGAGGAGCGGGCGCGCTTAAAAGGGCAGGGTGCGTTGTTCGACTTGGGCCCGGCGGTCGCGAAGACGGCTGAGGAAGTCCACGTTTCAGCGGTACCGTCGCCAAGGCCCGATAGCACCACAACACAGGTGGAGCAGGATGCGGACGCGCCCGGCGACGCACAGCAGCAAGTCGAAGAGGCCGAAGGGGGGCCTTTAGTGGTCGTGGCTGGGCCAGGGTCGGGCAAGACCCGGGTGCTGACGCGGCGCATTGCCCGGCTGGTTGCAAGCGGCGTGGACCCGGGGCAAATCATGGCCATTACCTTTACCCGGCGGGCGGCTGGACAGATGCGGCAGCGGCTGAGCGCATTGTTGGGCGGTGGACTGGGCGCAATGCAGGTGGGGACCTTTCACCGCTTGGCGTTGTCGCTCTTGCGGGAGTTGGGCTGTGAACCAAAGCTGATGCTCGACGAGGTGGAAGCGCGTCGGTTACTGGAGGGGGCGCTGGCAGATGCTGGATTGTCGGGGTCAGTTACCGCTGCCACTCGGGCTATCTCGCTGGCCAAGGCCGCCGCGCAGGGGCCGGATGAGATCGCCGAAGAGTGGCGACCGCATTACGACGCCTATCAGGCGGCCCTACACGCGTCCGGAGCCTGCGACTACGACGACATTCTCTTGGATTTGCTGCGCCTCTTAGAAGCGGATGCAGCCGTGCGGGAACAGGTGCGAGCGCAGTTCCCCTACCTGCTGATAGACGAGTTCCAAGATCTCAATGCCGCGCAGTATAGATTGGTCCTGCAGTTGGCGGGTGAGGGCGCGGGCCTGATGGCCATCGGCGACCCGGATCAGGCGATTTATAGCTTTCGCGGAGCTTCGCCCGACCACTTCGTTCACTTGCGCGACCGTTTCTCTGATACGCAACTCTTTCATCTAGGCGCGAACTACCGCTCGCAGGGGCATATTGTCGAGGCTGCCGCTACCGTCGTCGGCCACAATCCGGAGCGCGAGGCCATTGAACTAGCAGCCGTGCGTCCGGGGAAGGAGCGAATCCGCCTAATCGAAGTGCAGAGCGAGACGGCCGAGGGCATTGCGGTGGTGCGGGAGATTGCCCGCATGGTCGGCGGCACCGATATGGTGCAGACCGATGCTGGCGCAGAGGGCACGCGCAGTTTTGCCGACTTTGCCGTGCTCTTCCGCACCGGCCGACAGGGCCAAGTGCTGGAAGAGTGTTTCCGCAAGGAGGGCCTGCCCTACCGACTCGTCGGCCAGAAGGGCTTTCTGCAAGCGCCGGCCGTGCGGGCCGCGTTGGCGTTTGCCCGCTACGCCTCGATTTCGCAAGAGGATGTGCGCCGCTGGCAGGCGCTAGAGGCCATGGGTGTGGAGTCGCACATTTTGCGCCAAGTGCAGCGAGGGGAACTGTCGGCTGCGGCACAGGATCGGGTCGAGGCGCTAGAGGCGCGGATAGCGGAGTACAGGCAATGGGCCGCGCAGGAGGGGGCGGGTGCTTGGGTGCGCCGCTGGCAGGCCGAGTTCGGCGACCCGGAGGACGAGGACTTGGAGCACTTGGCCCGAGTAGCGGACGCGGCCGGAACGCTCGAGCGGCTACTGGAAACCGTGCTCCTAGGAGCAGAGGCCGACTACGAGGAGCGGGGCGGCCCCCAAGGTCCGGAGGCCGTCGCGCTGATGACCTTGCACGCGGCCAAGGGCTTGGAGTTTCCAGTGGTATTTATCTGCGGAGTGGAGGACGGACTCATTCCCTTCCGCGAGCGGGACGCCGACCTCGCCGAGGAGCGGCGGCTTTTTTACGTGGGCATGACGCGAGCCGAGGAGGAGTTGGTGTTGCTGCGGGCGCGCAGTCGCCAGCGCTATGGCGAGCGGGTGCAGTGCGCGCTATCGCCGTTTGCAGAAGAGATTCCCGCTCAGTTGCTCGCGCGCGAGGATGCGGCTATGCCGCGTCGGCGGGAAGCCGAGCAGCTATCGCTCTTTTAGGTTAAGCTGGTTCCGGGTTGAAAAGCCGCGCGATGTGCACGGCTTGGAAAAGCGTCGCTGGCTCTAGCTGCGTGCGCAGAGCGCGCTTGCGCGGCAGGAGCGTGGTTTCGCCGAGCATCGGTGGGCAAACTATCACTTCGACTCGTCCGCTGCCGATATTGAGATTGCCCCGGGGACATTTGGGCCACAGCGAGTGCAGGCCGCGAAAAGTTAGCGGCACGATGATCACGTCGGGCGGCAGATAAGCAAAGAGCGCGTGCTGCATGGGCAGGCACTGATGCTCAAACGCGGCGGTGGTGCCCTCGCCATAGACGACGCCCGGCCGCTGTGCGAGGAGCTCGGCAAAGCGGCGCGTGGGATTTTTCGTGTCGGCCGAGCGGGTCATAATGACGTGCCCATCGACTTTCTCCATGATCTGATCGACTTCCTCGGTAGTAAAGCCAATCAGCGAAAAAGAGCGCCCGCCAATGCGCAGGGTTGCGGGTTCGGTGAGGCGAGCGCGGGCGAGGCTCACCGGCGCGGGGAGTTCGCGCCAGCCCATCAATTCGAGGAAGCGGGGGTCGTGGATCAGGGTACTCATCACCGGATGGTCGAAGAGGCTGCGGTGCGTGGGGAGAAAAAGGACCTTCTCCTGTTTGTTGGCTAGATCGAGGTCGCGGGCGGTGGCGGCGAAGAGCGGGTCGGCGCTTACGGTCAATTCAATGCCGAAGATGTCCAGCGATTTTCTCCCCCATTCGCTGCTTTGGGCGCTGGCGGCTTTGAGGCGCTCCGCTTCTGGAAGTTGAGCCGCTAGCAGGCTCATTTTTTTCTTTCCAGTGCGGTAGTAGAGGAAAGCCCACTGAAAGAGGCGCGCCCGACGGCTCCATGGGCCGAGGCTCTGGCGTCGCCCCACATGCTGATATTCGAGAAAGCGGCCCTTGGCCTTGCCGTCGAGCAGTGGGGGCAGGACCACCAGATCGACTTCGCCCCGCGCTCTGCCTGCTAGTCGGTTGACGTAGCCGACTAAACGGCGCGTCAGGTCGATCATGTCGCGGGTCAGGTAGCTGTACTCTTGGCCGTACCAAAATTCCCTCGGCTTGATTTGGGCGGGATCTTCGGAGTGGGCTTGGAGGAACTTGAGTAGCATGCCCTTACCCAGCAGGACCAGCTTGCACAGCTTTTGATGCCATTGAGCGCGCACCCGCCCCTCAATGCGGGCCAAGAGCACGTCGGCGTCCGTGATGGCCTTCCACACCGAGATGCCGAGATAGATGAAGTTGCTATAAGTGTTAAAGCGGATGGCGAGGTGCTCGCCAGCGGCGAGGTAATCGACGACGCGCTCGGCAACCTCGCTAAGCAGGTCGCGCAGCGTCCCGGTGTGACGCACCCCGTCGATTTCGCAGACGTAGTGTTCGGCCAAGCGCGGATCGTCGGCCGAGTCGGTCGCGGGCTCTTTTTGCGCCGTCCCGGATTGTATCTTCTCGGCGACGGCGTGGGCGTGGGACAGCGGCACGCGAGCGACCCGCAGCTTGACGAGGGCGGCCTCTCCTTTGTCAAGGATGTAGGGATTGTCGCGGCCTAGGGCGTGTAAATAGACCGATTGGTAGAGCGCGTGGAAATCGAGTGCGTCGCCGCGGCCGCGTTCGACGAAGAGCTGGCGCGTTGCTAGGTAGAGGCGGTTTGCTTGGTGGTAGGCGGGGCCGATGCGTTCGTAGCGGTTGTATGCCTCTTGCAGGCGCTTGTCGCGGAGCGGGGGGATGCCCTCGTGAATGGTGCCGATCAGCTCAGCGCGTCGCGTGAGCGCGTCGAGGTCGCTGCCCACCGGCCAGATGATTTTGCTTGGATCGCGGTCGGCGAAGTGTCCGTCGCTGATGGCGACTTGCATCAGCTCCTCAGCCGCCTCGTCGTAGAGGCGCAGCATTTCGTCTAGATCCACGTCGCTCAGCAGTTTGTCTAGATCCACTTTGCACCTGTTCTTTCGATTCGCTGTGGTAGCCCGGAGGCCGTGAACTTCTGAGTTAATGCAATCCGCCTGCTGGGTCAAGCGCGTGATATATGACCAAAATTTTGGTAGCCTTGCTCGTTACAATTCACCTGGTCCCAGATCTGCATCGATCAAACCCCGATGGTAATTCTTCCCCATCAAGTACTTGATTTCTAGCTCTACATCGCGCAATACGACAGCCGGTAGCGCCTGCCCGTCCCGTTTGAGCAGTTCGACCTCCAGCACATTCCACCCCTGTACCGGCCTAAATTTTTCGGGCAAACGAAAGACATACCAATAGCCAAAAACCCGATAGCGCGGCGCACCCATCACGTACATCTGATTGATTTTGCGCAGCAGCGATTGCGGTAATTCTTTGCCGTTAAAAGCAAAGCGCAAGCGGTCCCGCTCCGTCGTCTCCTGCACTCGCACCCGCAAAATCACCTCGTGGACCCGATTGACCTTGTCCCATTTTTTCAGATCATCGCTCACCGCAAAACCCACCTGTAGCGCCTGCCCCTTTGCCAACTCAATAGGTAGCGGATTAGCGACATTCGGCGCAATCGCCTCCGGCACCGGCGCGCTGCCCTCGCTGGGGACTCGATATATCTTGTCCTTGGCCGCCATCGCCTCGGGGAAGGGCACCTCGCGCAGTTTCTGGTAGAAATCGGCCTTATACGGCCAACAGCCAAACCAATGCGCGATATAGAGGCCGTCGACTCCCTGCGCCCAATAGTTGCAAGCCCCTGCCCGCACCATTTCGATCGTCCCCTCGCCGACCCGGTCGCTGTCGATCCGACTCTGTAACGCCGGCAAGACCCGACACGCCGTCCCGTGCGCCGCTTTGACGAAGGCGCTGAAATCCGCCGACGGATCCGCCGCTCCCGATGCCTCGGGCACGATCGCGTCGACAATGCCCTGGCGCATCCACTCCAATGGCTCCAGCCCCACCGCCCGGCAGCCATCCAGATTTGCCGGCACGCGCAGGACCAACTCTCGTGCCGGATCGCTCTCTTTTACAGCCGCGTAAACCCGCCCTATCCACTCGGTCATAATCCCCATCCCCGCCGCAATCTCATCGGGGTGAAAATAATAGGGGCAGTAATTGAGCTGTAGCTCAAAACCGTCAACGGGATAGCGCGCGAGCACTTCCTCGACAATCGCCAAATTCCGCTCGCGCACTGCATCACAAGCGTAATCCCACGCGCGATACCCCGGCCACTCCGCGTCCACACCGCCCTTGCTGCCGATCTCCAACGGCTGCGGGTCGCGCTGCTCGGCGGCGAAGCGCGGATTTTCCCAGCTTTTCAACATCCGCTCCCGGGGCCCCTGCTGCGGCAATAGCATCGCGTAGAGCAGCAGGCCATTGGCATGAGCTTTGTCGCAGAGCACCTGGAGCGGATCGCATCCGGCTTTGATCAATTGGGTGAAATTCTGGTTGGCCCGCTTCCAGATCAGATGCGGCCACTTCTTTATATCCCGTCCCCACAACGCACCCACCTGCGAATCGTAGAGCAGACTCTGCGCATCGCCCAGGGTTAGCGACAGCGCCTCGACTGGCGTCCCCACCAACTCGTCTACCGCCGCCTCCAGCTCTTCTTTCTGCATCGGCGGCTCGTACATGTAGATCAGCGGGTGCCGACCGTCGTGGTCAAAAAAAATGCGTGGTTTGGCCATCGTCGTCTCCTTGCAATCGCTCAGCGCAGCCAGCCATTCGCCAAGCTGAGATCAAAGAAGCCATCTGGAAATTCCTAGCAAAGCCCCAAGCGCGAGCGAAAACGTACGGTTAGCGCCCTTCTATTCTCCGCGATGTGCGACAACGCCGCGAGGATTCTCAAAGGCGTCGATCCACAAGCGGCCCCATTTCTCGTAGTCGGTCAGCTCGCTGGACGGATCGCGGCGAGAGCGCGCCACAAAGTCGGGGTGGCCGGTGCGGCCGGTGTGCTGGTCGATGGGCTGGTAGCGCAGATCGAGGGACCAACGGCACTGATCGGAGTAATTGGGAGTGGAGCGATGGGGCGTAAAGCGGCTCATGAGCACGACGTCGCCTCGCTTGCACTCCAAGGGGAGGGGTTCGATTTTGGGCATGGCCTCGGGGGCGATGGTGGTGCCGCCAGCCGCTAAATGCCGGAGATAGCCGGTCTCGACGAGGCCGGGCAAGACCTCCATGCAGCCGGTTTTGACCGTGGCTTCGGCCAAAGGCAGCCAGCAGGTGACCACGTCAGAGCCTTCGGCTTCTGGCATCATCACGCCGGCGTCTTGGTGCCAGGGCGCGTTGTGGAAAGAGGGGCCTTCGCGGTTTTCGTAGGCTTGCGGCGGCTTGGAACGCAGGTGCTGGATGGGGTTGCAGATCAGCTCGGGACCCAGCAGCGATTCGAGCAGGTCGAGCAGATTTTCGTTGCGGAGGAATGCGAACATCGCCCGTCCTCGATAGTGCATGATATCCATGCCGTGCCCGATCTCAGGGCACTGTTTGAACAGCAAGCCGTAGCGCGTGGCAAACGGGGCGTCCTCGTGCAGGTCCGCTATTTCGCCCTCGTCGTGCAGCGTCCGCGCGCGGGCGTCGATCCACGCCGACAGCTCGTCGATCAGTGGCTGCAAATCGTCGTGTGTGAGCGCCTCGCGGGCGATGATGACGCCGCGCGTGTTGAATTCTGCGATCTGTTCGGTCGTGAGTTTCATCGCGGGTTCTCCCCAATTCGTTGTGCGGGCAAATTTAAAGAAACCACTATCAAGCTGTAAACGGCTCGGCATTGAGTAACTTACGGCTTTTGTGTGCCGGGATGATTATGTGGCCATAGACGTTTGTCGCGGGCTACAGGAGTTAGGTCTTCGCGTGCCCGAGGATGTGGCTGTGGAACCAACACGGCCACCGTAGGCGATTCGTCAGCCCTGCGGGGAGGCTAAGGCGATGATCGGCGTTTAAAACACGTCGATTTAGGGTTAAATATCGCCCCGGCTATCGCCTTAGGGCGAAATATAGCCTCCAAAAATTATTCAGACCAGCTTTTTTGCAATAATTCTATCCCGATCTATCCTTATTAAAAATAACATGTTACAAGTAATATATTGTTCGAGGTGTTTACCTTGGCACACTTCTTGCAATGGTAGTTCTGTTTGAACTATCAACCTGTCGAGGCGAGGCTGGCCCCTTGGATATAGCCCGGCCCCGCTTTTTAGGGGCCGATTCGTTACCCTTCACATAAAGGAGGCATTATCTTCGCCATGCGGTGTAAAAGACTTCTTGCCTGTGCGCTTTTCCCCACCCTCACATTATTCTCCACTCCAACTTTCGCCCAGCACTCGGTCGCACGCCAGTGGAACGAGGCTCTGTTGGAGACGATTGGCAATGATTACGCCGATCCCACGATCCAAGCCCGCAACCTCTTCCACACTAGCATAGCCCTGTACGATGCTTGGGCGGTGTACGGCGATGGCCCCGAGCAGACCTATCTGCTGGGCCAAACCATAGGCAGCTTTACCGTCCCCTTTGTCGGTGTGCCTCGCCCCGATGACGTAGAGGCCACCCGCCGCCAAGCCATGAGCTATGCGGCCTACCGCCTTATCAAGCATCGCTTTGCCAATTCGCCTGGCTCGACGACGATATTCAGCCCCATTGACACGCTCATGGCAGACCTGGGATACGATCCGGCCTTCACTTCTACGGACTACGCCGACGGCAATCCCGCGGCCTTGGGCAACTACATCGCCCAGAATCTGATTCAATTCGGCTTGCAGGACGGTTCCAACGAGCAGTTCGCGTACAGCAACCGCTTCTACGAGCCGTTCAATCTGTCTCTGAACCCTGCCCTGCCAGGCCCCAACGGCCTTCTCGACCCCAACTTCTGGCAGCCCCTCTATCTTGACTCATACAAATCGTTTCTCACCGCCGACTGGGGTTTTGTGATCCCCTTTGCCCTCAGCGAAGAGGATCTGACGATGTACCAACGGGACGGCAACGACATGCCGGTATATCACGATCCGGGACCGCCCCCCCATATACAACAAGATCCACATCACTCCAACTTGGCCGACCTTTTCAGAGCGTTCAACGGCATCGGCGGCCACCGCGATCCCACTGGATTGAGAATAGCGACTGAAGAATATCAATGGGGTTTTGCCCTCGTCGCGCTCTGGGCGTCCCATCTCGATCCGGCCGATGGCGTCCTCTGGGATATTTCGCCCGGCAACATCGGCAACGCTCCCGAATTGCCTCAGACCTTAGCCGAGTACCAAGAATTCTACAACATGCTCGAAGGCGGCGACGCCAGCCAGGGCCACCCGATCAATCCCCACACTGGCCAGCCCTATGAGGAACAGTGGGTGCCGCGCGCCGACTACGCCCGAGTGCTGGCCGAATTCTGGGCTGACGGCCCAGAGACCGAGACGCCGCCGGGTCATTGGTTTTCCATCCTCAACTACGTCAGCGACCACCCGCTCTTTGAAAAGCGCTTCAGGGGAGAGGGGCCGATCCTTGACGATCTCGAATGGGATGTCAAATCCTACCTCGCTATGGGGGGTGCCATGCACGACGCTGCGGTGACCGCCTGGAGCATCAAGTGCTGGTACGACTACGTCCGCCCCATTTCGGCGATTCGCTGGCTGGCAGGCCATGGCCAGAGCAGCGATCCCGATCTGCCGCATTATGATCCCCTCGGCTTACCGCTCATCGACGGCTATATCGAATTAGTTCAAGCCGGAGATCGCCTCGCCGGAGGGAACGGAGAACACATCGGTAAAGTCAAGCTGAAGTCCTGGCGCGGGCCGGCTTATATCGCCGATCCAGACACCGACATAGCTGGCGTTGGCTGGATTTTGGCCGAGAACTGGTGGCCGTACCAACGGTCTAATTTTGTCACCCCGGCCTTTGCCGGCTACGTCTCGGGCCACTCGACCTTCTCGAGTGCCGCTGCCGAGATTCTGACCCTGCTGACAGGCGATCCGTTTTTCCCTGGGGGCTTGGGCGAATTTCGCATCGAGCGCAACAGCTTTCTCGTTTTTGAGGAAGGACCTAGCGTCGATGTGGAGCTGCAATGGGCTACCTACCGCGACGCCTCGGACCAGAGTTCCCTATCTCGCATGTGGGGCGGTATCCATCCCCCCGCAGACGACATCCCCGCCCGCTTAATCGGCACCCGCATTGGCGTGGACGCCTTTGCGCTGGCTGAAGGCTATTTCAGTTCGCCGACTCAAGGTGCGGCTCGCCGATCCGCCGCGCTGGTTGAGGATTTCGCTGCTGAGTTGCCGAGGGAATTCGCCCTAGACCAAAACTATCCGAATCCATTCAACAGCGGCACGGCCATTACATTTGACCTGCCTTATCGAGAGACGGTGAACTTGGCCGTGTACACGATCTCTGGTCAGAAGGTAGCCACTTTAGTACAAGGATCGCGGGCCGCGGGGTATCACCAAGTGTTTTGGGATGGACGGGATGAGGCCGGAGCCGCAGTAGCCAGCGGCGCGTACCTGTACCGCCTGCAGGTCGGCGACCAGTTAAAAACGCGGAAAATGCTGTTGCTGTGCTGAGGCCATCTAATCCACTGCCGTTATTAGCCTAGGTCCTCGGCGCGTTCTGCGATGTAGCGCTCGATGTCCGCTGCGCTCATCGCGCCAGTAAAGGTTCCACCCGGCGGCATATAGTAGAACGCCTCGGCGTAGTCCATGCCATAGGGCTCGCCGATGCGCTGGTATTCTTGCAAGCCGAAGAGGCGGATGTACTGGCGGTCGGCCCCCTCGTCGTCGTCTCCCAAGGCGGGTAGGTGTTTGCCTTGGCGCGCTAGCCGTTCCTTAAGGCGGCGACCGTGAGCACCCGCCGGTCCTTGGGCCTTGTTGGCGCTCATGGCGGCGACCTTTGCGTCGAGATGAGGCGCTATATCGACGACGGTGTTATAGGGCTGGCCCGGGCGGCAGGTCCAGTAGTAGAGGTCTTTGACTGAGTGAGGCTGCATGCCGCAGGCTAGTTGTTCGGGATAATCCTTGTTCATGCCGGCCATCCAGCGCGCCGCTTCGACGGCTTGGCCGGTGACGTAGTGATCGGGGTTTTCCTCCCAGTGGCCCCAAGGACTGAACGTGGTGATGGTGTCGATTTTGAGGGCGCGGATCAGAAAAACCAGCCGGGCTCTCAGCTCGGTGGGGGCGGCTTCGTCGAGGAAGTGATTGCGGTAGCCGAGGTGGATGACCTGTTTGAAGCCCAACTCCTTGGCTAGTACGTCGACTTCGCGCTCGTTCTGGAGGATGGTCTCGCCCATCGTACCCGGCCCGCACTTCTCGTCGTTGGTGGTCTGGATCAAATAGGCCGTGTAGCCTTCGGCGATGAGTTTGGCGACGAGGCCGGCGCAGAAGAGGGGAATATCGTCGGCGTGGGCTTGGACGGCGGCCAGCACCTTGCCTTGGTGGGGTTTGTCTGGGGTTTGCTTTTCGACGACTACCGGATCGACGGGGGTGTACCAGGGAATGCGCGGGTCGGGACTAGGGGCCATGGTCGGTTCCTTCTCAGACGTGGGTTCTCCACCTGCCACGCCCGCTAGCCGAACAGCTTTAAGGCTCCGATGAGGCCCCACGTCGTCACTTGCAGGGCAATGATCCACCGTAAAAGGCTGTCGATTTTGGTTTCGACGCGGCCTAGCCGGACATCGATTTGCTCGATAATACCTTCTAACCGGGCGATGCGTCCCTCGTGGTCTAATGGATAGGGCCGCTCGGGCGGCAGTGACTCACTCACGATGCTACCTCGTATTTGTTGCCATAAGATAGAGTTAAGAATCCGTTCATTCGTCAAGATTTTTTATTCAAACCTCGGCCCCTTGGCCTGCGTTGGCCGCTGCCGCCACTAGGGCTACTGAAGACCGCTGCGATCGAGTGCCCGATATTGTATGGCCTCCGCCAAGTGCTGCGACTGGATCGGGGCGTCGGCCAAGTCGGCTATGGTGCGGGCGACTTTGAGGATGCGGTCGTAGGCGCGGGCTGAGAGACCGAGGCGGGCCATAGCTTTTTCGAGGAGAGCTTGCCCGGCCTCGTCGAGCGAGCAGTGGCGGCGGATGTGCCGCGTGTTCATTTGGGCGTTGCAGAATAACTCCCCGGCAAAGCGGTCGAGTTGTCGCTGGCGGGCGGCGTTGACGCGCTGGCGGATTTGCGCTGAATCTTCGCCGTTTTGCTTGTTGGCCAAGTCGTCGTAGGCGAGAGCTGGCACTTCGATGTGGATGTCGATGCGGTCGAGGAGCGGCCCGGAAACGCGCGCGCGATAGCGGCGGATTGCAGCCGGCGAGCAGGTGCAGGTGCGGCGGGCGTCCGAAAGATAGCCGCAAGGGCAGGGATTCATCGCTGCGACGAGGGTAAAATCCGCTGGATAGGCGATCGCGATCTGTGCCCGCGTGATGGTGACGGCGTGGTCTTCGAGCGGCTGGCGCAGGGCCTCGACTACGTTGCGGCGAAACTCGGGCAACTCGTCTAGGAAAAGCACGCCGTGATGGGAGAGTGACACCTCGCCCGGGCGGGGGTACGCGCCGCCGCCGATGAGGCCGGCGTCCGAGACGGTGTGGTGCGGGGCGCGGAAGGGCCGGGTGGCGACTAGGGCTTGGCCTGGGGACAGGACACCGGCGACCGAGTGGATCTTGGTGGTGGCGAGCGCTTCTTGCAGGGTTGGTGCCGGGAGGATCGTGGGTA
>JAPOYQ010000507.1:11681-12755 GCA_026706505.1 Gemmatimonadota bacterium | reverse complement strand
GGTCACCTTGCCGTTTATTACCTTGCGGTACGGCGTCTCCAGAAAGCCGAAGGAATTAACCCGTGCATACGTACTCAACGAGGAGATCAGGCCGATATTGGGACCTTCCGGAGTCTCGATGGGACATATCCGGCCGTAGTGCGTATAATGCACATCCCGCACTTCAAAACCCGCGCGGTCGCGGCTCAGTCCCCCCGGACCGAGGGCGCTGAGACGGCGCTTGTGGGTCAACTCGTCGAGCGGATTGGTCTGCTGTATAAACTGCGAGAGCTGGCTCGAACCGAAGAACGCCTGGATCACGGTCGAAACCGTTCGCGCATTGACCAAGTCGTGCGGCGTGATCTGATCCTCGTCGCGCAGGTTCATGCGCTCGCGAATAGTCCGCGCCATGCGTGTCAGACCGATACTGAATTGCTGGGCCAGCAACTCCCCGACCAAACGCACGCGGCGATTGCCTAAATGATCGATATCGTCGGTATTGCCCTGCCCTACCCGCAAATCCAACAGGTAGCGGATTATCGCCATGAAATCCTCTATATGCAGCACCGTGCTCTCGAAGGGAATGCCCACGTCCAAACGGCGGTTGATGCGATAGCGGCCCACATCGCCTAGGTTGTAGCGCTTGGCGTTGAAGAAGAGCCGATCTAGCAATTCACGCACGGTCGCGATATTGGGCGGGTCGCCGGGACGCAGAAGGTTGTAGATGCGCGTGAGAGCATCTTCCTCATCTTCGCTTGGATCCTTCTCAAGCGTATTCTCTATGACCCCGGGATCCTTGTCCGACGGGGCAGCCAAAACTTTTAACTTCTTTGCTTTGGCCTCTTGTAGCGCCGTTAGATTCTCGCCGCTTATCTTCTCGTAGGCATCTAATAAAATTTCACCGCTATCTTTGTCGACGATGTCCTCGCTACCGTTGTAGCGACCGATCAATTCTTCGTCTACAGCCTCCTCGACCTCTTTGCGAAACAGACTGAGAATTTCGCCATCCTTAGAGCAGCCGAGCGCTTTCAAAAGCGAGGTCACCGGCAGCTTACGCCGTCGGTCGATATGCACGTACATGATGACGTAGATGTC
>JAPOYQ010000507.1:0-11642 GCA_026706505.1 Gemmatimonadota bacterium | reverse complement strand
TTGTCCTTGCTGAACTCTATCCACATCCCCTTGTAGGGAAGGATCCGCGCCGAGAACAGCCGCTTGCCATTGGGGTGCAAGGTCTCGTCGAAGAACACCCCAGGCGAACGGTGCAACTGGCTGACGACTGCGCGTTCGGCCCCGTTGATAATAAACGTGCCTTCACTGGTCATCAGGGGTAATTCGCCCAGAAATACGGCCTGTTCGACCACATCCTTGACCGGATGATCTGCGTTTTCTTTGTCGTGGGTTACGAGGCGAAGAGTCGCGCGCAACGGGGCGGCGAAGGTCATGTCCCGCTCGCGGCATTCCTCTTCGCTGTAACGGGGATTGCCAATGGAATAGCTGACGTATTCGAGAGAGTATATCCCGTGGACATCGGTGACAGGAAAAATACTCTGGAAGACTAAGTGCAAACCGCGCCGCTGGCGCTGGTGAGGCAGGACGGAAAGCTGCAGGAAGTCCTCGAAGGAGTCAAGCTGAACTGAAAGCAGGTTTGGCATCTCTGCGGCTTCTTTGATTTTGCCAAAAGAGCGCCGTTTAATACTGCCGTTCGTCTTTGCCAAAGTCCAACTCCTCAATTTGTGGTTTAAGGCAAATGCTCATGGAGCTATTGTCCAATAGCTCCATGAATGCACGCTGCAGAAAAGCAGGTATGAACTAATGAGCTACTATATCCGCAGCAGTCCCCTATTGGAGTTCTACCGTGGCTCCGGCATCCTGCAACCGGCTCTGAATTTCTTCAGCTTCTTCCTTGGTCGCTCCTTCCTTGACGGGCTTGGGGGCCTCATCGACGAGAGCTTTGGCCTCTTTCAGGCCTAGGCTAGTAATCTCGCGGACGACCTTGATGACTTGGATCTTCTTCTCACCGGCACTAGTGAGCACAACGTCAAAGGAATCCTTTTCCTCGGCGGCCTCTTCGCCGCCGCCATCGCTGGGCATTGCGCCAGCCATCATCACAGGCGCTGCGGCCGACACACCGAACTTGTCTTCGAGGGCTTTGACCAATTCGGCCAACTCTAAGACGGTCAGGCCGCCGATGGTCTCAATGATTTCGCCTACCTTGCTGTTGGCAGTGGTGGCAGTGGTTTCTTCGGTCATGGGATACAGCCTCCTGTATATCCTATTTGAGTTTGTTACGAATGGGAATCAGGCGTTCTCTCCGCCTTCTACCCGTTGCTTTTCGATAGCTGACAATGCACCAACCAATCCCCTAAGCAACCCATTTAAGACACCGCTTAGCCCGTAGAGCGGACTCTGGACACCGGCGACTACCTTGCCTATCAATTCTTCTTTAGAGGGCAGCTTAGCCAGCGCCTCGACTCTGTCGGCGGCGAGGATTTCGCCTTCTATAAAGCCGCTCTTGATCTGAATTTTTCCGCCGTCGGTGACGAAGTCTTGCAGAATTTTGGCCGGTGCAATGGGATCTTCTTTTGAGTAGGCTATAGCCGTAGGCCCGGTGAAATACTCTTTGAGGCCGGTGATGCCCACTTCCTCGGCCGCGCGAATGGCCAAGCGATTTTTGATCACTTGGTATTGGACCTCAGCATCGCGTAGCTTGCTGCGCAACTCAGTCACCGAGGCCACATCAATACCCGTAAAATCGGCCAAATAGAAGCCTTTGGTCTCGGCCATAATGGCCTTCAATTCTTCTACTTTTGCTTCTTTTTCTGCTGTCGCCATAATAACGGAGCTTTCCTTACGCAGCGAGTTGGGCGCGGTCAATTTTGATGCTCGGCCCTGCTGCCGACGAGAGGACTAACTTGCGGATGTACTGCCCCTTCGCCGCAGCCGGCTTGGCACGCAAAATGGCGTCGGTAAAAGCTTGGGCGTTTTCGATCAGTGCCTGATCTGTAAAGGACAGCTTGCCGATGGGGCCTTGGGCGTTGTTGCCGGACTTGCTATCGGCACGGTACTCAATGCGTCCGGACTTGGCCTCGCGGACGGCTTGAGCCACTTCGCGTGTCACCGTCCCGGTCTTGGGATTGGGCATCAGGCCCCGTGGGCCCAAGATTCTTCCCAGCTTACCCACCTGCCCCATCATATCTGGAGAGGCAATAACTAGGTCGAAATCGAGCCAACCGCCCTGAATTTTCTCGGCCATATCAGCTCCACCGACGAAATCGGCTCCGGCTTCTTCAGCCTCCTGCGCTAGCGGTCCCTGAGTAATGACTAAGACCCGGAGTTCCTTCCCGGTGCCGTGAGGCAACATCACCGTGCCGCGCAGCGATTGGTCGGCCTGCCGGCCATCAATCCCTAAATTGTAACAAAGCTCAACAGTCGGGTCGTAATTGTATGTTGGGAATCCCTTGAGGATCTTGATCCCCTCTTCCCACGAATAGGCCTTGTCGCGATCAAAAGAAGCCAAGGCGTTTCTGTATTTTTTCCCTCTGGCCATATCTTAAACCTCTCATCCAAGGTTGCGATGCGAAACAACTAATCGATCAAGAGCCCCATGCTGCGAGCCGTCCCCGCGATCATCGACATCGCCGCTTCCATCGAGGCAGCGTTCAAATCGGGCATTTTCAATTCGGCGATTTCGCGTACTTGGTCTGTAGATACAACGCCAATGTGATCCCTGTTGGGTACGCCCGATCCCTTGGGTTGTCCAGCAGCCCGCAAAAGCAGCACCGCAGCTGGCGGCGTTTTGGTGATAAACGAAAACGTGCGGTCGGCGTACACCGTAATGATTACGGGAATGATCAACCCCTGCTGATCTTGGGTCTGGGCATTGAAAGTCTTGCAGAATTCCATGATATTGACGCCGTGTTGACCTAGCGCCGGCCCAACGGGTGGTGTCGGATTCGCCTGACCGGCCGGAACCTGCAACTTGATTTGGGCTATTTCCTTTTTAGCCATTTATTTTTCCTCTAAAAATCAGCCTACCGTCTCTTGAACCGGCTCGACCTGCAACACGTCCAATTCCACCGATGTACCACGCCCGAAGATGCTCACCATAATTTTCAGCCTGCGCTTCTCCGGCAGCACCTCCTGTACGGTGCCGATAAAATCCTTGAACGCGCCGTCGTTGACCTTGACCTGATCATCAACGGCAAAGGGAATTTCTTCGACCTCTTGGTCTTTGCGGCGGTCGACGTGCCCCAAGATGCGGTCGATTTCCTCCTGCCGCAGCGGTTGCGGCTTGCGCGCTGGACCCACGAAATTCGTCACCCCGTGAATGTTGGTCACCTGACACCAAGCATCCTTGGACATTTCCATTTCCACTAGCACATAACTAGGCAAAAACCGCTTCCTAGTCTTGGTTTTCTTGCCAGCGCGCAGTTCGACCACTTCCTCGGTCGGCACAACGACCTGAGCAATTGCACCATTGGCAGCCCCCAACTCAATCAGCGACTCCAAATAGGTCTTTACTTTATTTTCGTGCCCCGAGTACGTATGCAGAGCGTACCAGCGCTGTGCCATGACTTCAATCCGGTGTTAGCTCCCCTCTGCCGAGCGTAAACAAGGAAAAGAAGCGGTGCATGATGCGTGCCGCTTCCCTTAGCTAGGCCCTAGCGGGGATTACTGCCCTAGAAGTATTCCCCAAACAAAGGAGATAATCAGGTCGAATATGCCGATAAAAACTGCAAAGACCGCTGAAAAGGCTAATACCACGCCGGTGGAACTGACCAAATCCTCGCGAGTGGGCCAGCTCACTTTAGAGAATTCGGTCCGCACATCTTTGACGAAATTAGTAAGTTTATTCCACATCCCGTTCCCTAATACAGAAGCCTGGCAGGGCAGACAGGACTTGAACCTGCAACCGCCGGTTTTGGAGACCGGTGCTCTACCAATTGAGCTACTGCCCTATGCCTAGCGGGCTTCCTTGTGGGCCGTGTGCTTGTGGCAAAAGCGGCAATATTTTTTGTACTCCACGCGGCTTGGCTGGTTTCGCCTGTTTTTAGTCGTAGTATAATTTTGCTGGCTGCATACTTCGCACTCCAGCGTTATTTGATCTCTTGGCATCAGAATTTGCCGTGTTTATATGGAAGCACTAGGAAAGTGGAGCCGATGACCAGGATTGAACTGGTGACCTCATCCTTACCAAGGATGCGCTCTACCGACTGAGCTACATCGGCTGCAATTATTTTGGCGATCTGGAGCGGGAAACGGGACTCGAACCCGCGACCCCGAGCTTGGAAGGCTCGCGCTCTAGCCAACTGAGCTATTCCCGCTCGAGCCGGATTAATGCCCGTTTAATTTATAGAAGTTTAAATATATGCCAGCTTTCTTAATATGTCAAGAAGACCGGGCGCGGACCTAAAACGCGAAACTCCCGGAAAGGCACGGGCCTTTCCGGGAGTCGCCGAATAAACTGGATACTTGCGCTCAACGCGTGATCTTGACAATCCTGTAGTGCAGCTTGCCAACAGGAACTTCGATCTCGATTTCTTCTCCTACTTCGTGCCCGAGCAACCCCTTGCCTATCGGCGAAACCGTGGAAATCTTACCCGCTTCAAAATCCGCTTCCTCGGGAGCGACGAGCGTGTAGGTGAGTTGTCGCGCCTTCGCGAGGTCTTCTATCTCTACGGTGGCACCGATATAGACCTTGTCTTCTGGGATTGCCTCGTTTTCTAGCAGGCGGGCCCGGCTGAGTGTCTCTTCTAGCTTGCCGATGCGCTGCTCTAGGAAGAGCAACCTTTCTTTGGCCGCCGAATACTCGGCGTTCTCGGACAGGTCGCCAAACTCTCGCGCCCGCTGTAGCGCCTGACGCACTGCCGGGCGTTCGGTCTCCTTGAGTCCCTTCAACTCGCCCTGAAGTTTTTCGTAGCCTTCTCGCGAAAGATATACTTCACTCATACAAATCCTCTAGCAGGAGAGAACAACATGCGCTATTCAACACAAAAAGCGGAAGCGCGCTACCGCTTCCGCTACTCAGGTGCATTAATGTACTAAAAACGGTGCCTAGGTGCAAGCTAAGGGACTTGCCCAAGTTAGCCACCCTCCTTTTAATAAATCTACAGACCAAGAGTCACCCTTCCCAAACAACGCACTCGCGTTTCTTATGGCATTGACTCTCTTGCACTTTGCCGATCTGCATCTGGGCGTCGAAAATCACGGTAGCCTCGACCCAAGCACCGGCCTGCATTCGCGGGTGCAAGATTTTGCCTTCAGCCTAGAAGCGGTCTTCGACCTAGCTATTGAAAAGGCGGTCGATTTGGTCCTCTTCGCTGGTGACATGTACAAAAATTGCGATCCGACCCCGACCCACCAGCGCGTTTTGGCCCGCCAGCTCCAGCGCCTACAAGCGGCCGACATCCCCATCGTGTTGGTGGTGGGCAACCACGACGCGCCGGGCGCTTTTGGCAAAGCCACTTCGGTTGACATTTTCAGCACCCTACAGCTAGAGGGTACCTATGTCATCCGCCGTCCAGAGCTCCTGCGAATCGAGACGGCCAATGGCCCGGTGCAAGTGGCGGGCCTGCCCTGGCCAACGCGTCATGCCCTACTCACTCGCGACGAATACCGCGACTTGCCTCTGGAGGAAATCCGCGTCGCGATCCAAAAGATCTGCGCGGCCCAGATCGACGAGTACGCCCGTCAGCTCGATCCAAAGCTGCCTAGTGTACTCGTCGCCCACCTCGCCACTGCCGACGCCGTCTATTCTGGAGGCGAACGCACCGCCATCATCGGGCAAGACCCCGTGTTGCTCACCAGCACCCTTGCCAATCTCGCCTACGACTACGTCGCCTTGGGACACATTCACAAATATCAAGACCTCAACCCCGGCCAACACCCGCCCGTGGTCTATTCGGGCAGCCTAGAGCGCATTGACTTTGGCGAGGAAGGCGAAGACAAGGGGTTCTGCCTCGTACGCATCGCAGAGGACGCAACCGCGCCGAGGGGCCGAGCGACCACCTTTGAGTTCGTCCCCGTTCCGGCGCGGCGCTTTGCGACCATTGAGCTAAAGGTGCTCGATAGCCAAGACGCGACCGAGCGCATCGTCGCTGCCTGCGCCCAAGCCGATCTGGCAGACGCCGTAGTCCGCGTCCTCTACGAACTGCCCTCAGGCTACGCCACACCCGTGGACTTACAACAGGTGCGGCGGGCGCTCGAATCGGCCTTCCACGTCGCCTCCATCCAGCCGCGCTTTGCCCCAAAAGATATCCAACGCCGTGCCGAAATCAGTGAAGAGGCCGAACTAGGCGACGCCCTCGACCGCTACATCGACAACATCCCAGACCTGCAAGCCCACCGGTCCGAGCTCAAAAACTACGCGCTCCACCTAGAGCGCGAGCTCGAATCGGGCCAACGGGACGGAGACGACGGATGATCCCTCTCTCCCTTTCGCTGCGCAATTTTCTCAGCTACGGCGAGGAGGTGCCGCCGCTCGACTTTACCCAATTCCACGTCGCCTGCCTCACAGGCGGCAATGGCCACGGCAAATCCGCCCTGCTCGACGGGATTACCTACGCCTTATGGGGCCAAGCCCGCAAAAGCCGCAGCGACGAAGAACTGTGTCGGATCGGAGCCAGAGAGATGCGAGTTGATTTCGACTTCGCCCTCGGCGAAAAGCACTTCCGCGTCATCCGCAGTTGGCGCCGTACCAAGCGGGGTGTCCCGGCTCTTGACCTACAAGTAGAAAGCGACGGCGTCTTCCGCACCCTCAGCGAAGGCGAGGGCATTAACCCCACCCAACGGCGCATCAACGAGCTCCTATCCATGGACTACGACACCTTCGTCAACTCGGCCTTCATAGTCCAAGGGCGCGCCGACGAGTTCACCCAGAAAAACGCTAGGCAGCGCAAGGAAGTCCTCGGGCGAATCCTCGGCCTAGGGCGCTACGACCAACTCCAAGGCATGGCTCGGGTCCGCTATCAAGAGTACCAACGCCAGAGCGAGACCCTGCAAACCCGCCTCGGCGAGCTCGATACCGAATTGGCCAAGCGCGAAGGCTACGAATCTGAGCTATGCGCCGTTGACGACCACCTCGCTCTACTAGGCAACGAAATCAGCCGCCGAGAAAAAGCGCAAGCCGAGTTGGAAGTCCAGCGCCTAGAGCTAGTGCAGATTCACCAGCGCGTCGCCGAGCTAGAGCGGGAACAGCAGCGCGTTGCCGAGCGGGCGCAGCAGGTTTCCGCCGAACTCGAAAATCTGCGGGAGCATCAGCGCCAAGACAGCGAAATCCTAGCGGCCGCCGAATCTATCGAGCGAGATTTTGCGACCTATAATCAGCTCCGCACCCAAATCGACCTGATCGAACAAAAAGCTCAGGAGCACGGCGAGTTAGAGGTCCATCGCCGCCAGCTAGAAGAGCGGATCGCCCAAGCGCGCCAAGAAGTGGAGCGACAGCAAGAGCGCTGGGCGGCCACTCTCGGCGAGCGACAGCGACAACTCGACGATCACCAAGCCTTGCTCAATCGGGAGCAGACCATCGCCATCCGCTACGCCCAATTCAAAACTCTCAGCGAGCAGGCCCAAGCTCTAGAGCAGGCTCGGATCCGCTACGAAGATCTCCTCAGCGAGCGCCGCGACCTCGAAAACGTACTATATCGCGCAGAGCAGGACCGCAAAAGCCAGCGCCAAGCACTCGCCAAGCAATTGGAACAGTTGGAGCGAGCCACCGCCGAGGAGAAAACCTTAGAAGCCCACATCCACCAGTTGCAGGCGCAACGGACCCAATTACAGGCCAAAGCCGAGGAACGGGACCACCTCAAGGACGAGGGCAGCGATCTCAATACCCAGATCACCGAGCGACAGCAAAAACTCCGCGCCGAAGAAGAAGAATTAGTCAACGAGCGCCAACAGGCTCTGGCCTTGGCCGATTCCGACGACGCCAATTGCCCATTGTGCGGCAGCGCACTCGACGCCGAACACCGCCAGCAGGTCGCAACAGAACTCTCGCAGCGGGAAGCTCGACGCCAAGAGCGCATCACCGTCTTCGGCAGCGAGCTGGCCACTCTCGACGACCAGTTGCAAAAGATGCGCGCCCACTACAAGACCCTTGGCGAGGAAATCGCGCCCCTCCAGCAGGTGCATCAAGAGCTAGCCGCCGGAGAAGCTCGTCTCGGGCAATTGCGGGAATCGGCCGCTGAGGCCCAGTCGCTAGCCGAGCAACTAGCCGCCCTCGACCGCGAACTCAGCGACCAATCATACGCTCCCCAAGAACGCGAACGCCTGCACAAGCTAGTCGGAGAAATAGAGCTATTGGGCTACAGCAGCACCGAGCACGAGACACTAGGCCAAAAGCTCGCCGAGTTGCGCCCGGTCGAAGCTGAGCACGCCCGTTTGCAGGACGCCAAAAGCCAAGTCGACCAGCTCAAAAGTGAGCAGGCCCAAGCCCATAACCAACTCGAGCGGGCCGACCGCCAACTCGCCGAGGCCCACTACGCCCAAGAGGAACGGAAACAACTCGGCCAAGTCGAGCAGCAACTCGCAGCCCTAGGCTATGATAGTGCCGAGCACCAGCGGTTGCGCCAGCAACAGGACGACCTGCACGACAGCGCGCGGCAATTCGAGCGCCTGCAACACGCCCGCGAACGCCGCGCTTCGTCCGGCGAATCGCGGGTGCGCTACGAGGCCGAAGCCTCCAATCTAGCGGGACAATTGCAGACTACAAAAGAAGAAAAGGAACGGTTGCACGAACGGGCCGGTGCGTTAGAAGACGTCGATCGGCAGCTCGGCGAAAACCAAGCCCAATTGGAAAGGCTACGGCCTGAGAGGGATCAATACCTCCAGCGCCGGGGCAACCTAGAGGCCTTATGCACGCGCTGCGCCGAGTTGGCCCAGGAGCAAGACCAACTGCGCGAAAAGCTCCAAGGCACCCAGCGACAGGCCTGGATCTACCAACAACTCGACAGGGCATTCGGCAAGGATGGAATCCAAGCGCTGATCATTGAAAACGCCGTGCCGCAAATCGCCGAAGAAGCCAACGCCATCCTCGCGCGCCTGACCGACAACCGCATCCAAGTCGCCTTCGAATCGCTGCGCGACCTCAAAAAAGGCGGCACTCGCGAAACCCTCGACGTCAAAATCGCCGACGAGGTCGGAGAGCGCTCCTATCACCTCTATTCCGGGGGCGAGGCATTCCGCACCAACTTCGCCTTGCGCATCGCGCTCTCCAAGGTGCTAGCCATGCGCTCGGGCACCCGCCTCCACACCCTCTTTATCGACGAGGGCTTCGGCACCCAAGACGAACAAGGGCTGGAACAACTCATCGAAGCCATCCAAAAAATCAGCGAGGATTTCAAAAAGGTGTTGATCGTCACACATCTCGACCAACTCAAGGCGGCCTTTCCAGTGCAAATCGAGGTCGCCAAACATCCAGACTTAGGCTCGCGTTTTTCCGTGACGCAGCACGCCTAGCCTCTTGCCTGTTATGGACCATTGCGACGAATACCACGCCGCCCGCGCCGGCGCGGCCTTACGCGATGCACAAGCCTCGTTTCGCTTGTACATGCGCGGTGCCGATCACCTCGACTTCCTGCATCGCATGACCTCCAACGACTTCCACAACCTGCAAATAGGACACGGCCTTGAAGCCGTCTTTATCGAACAGCGAGCGCGGATTCTCGATCTCGCCACTTGTTATCGCGGCCCAGACGCCACGGCCTTGATCCTGAGTCCCGATTCGCGCACCACAATCCCGAATTGGTTGGACCGCTTTATCTTTGCCGAGGCTCTCGATTTGGCAGACCAAACAGACGAGACGGCCATGTTCGAACTCGTCGGCCCGCAAGCCGCTCAGCTAGTCACCCATGCATTGAACGCGGATCTGTCAAGACTTCAGGATCACCAACTACTCGATCCCCAAGTCGCCGACGACCTGTGGCTAGCGCGCATGGCCGGGCCGGGGCTGCGCGTCTTCGGACCGCCAGACGCCGTAAAGGACCTTTGGCAGCGCCTCGCCGCTGCAGGTGCCCTTCCAATAGGGTCGGCGACGTGGAAGATTTTGCGCGTCGAACAGGGCCTTCCCCTGCTCGGACGAGAGCTGACCCAAGATTACAACCCTTGGGAAGCAGGGCTTGGTCGCGCCATTCATCTAGATAAAGGCTGCTATATCGGCCAAGAGGTCATCGCCCGTCTAGACACCTACGACAAAGTCAAACAGCATCTAGTCGGACTACGGCTATCCGCTGACGAACTGCCGACAACAGGGCAACCCCTGCGCGACGGCGCACGCGAAGTAGGACTCATCACTTCTGCGGTCCACTCCCCCAGCCTCGGCCCGATTGCCCTCGCCTACGTGCGGCGGAGCGCTTGCGCCGAGGGCACGGCGTTAGACGCGGGCGGGGCACAGGCCACCGTAGTTTCCCTGCCTTTTTTCTCGCATGAGGCCTGCTAGGGCCGGTGGACGTCGCAAGATAGTCCACATTGGGATTGATAGCGGCCCACAACACAACACCCGTGCTTGCGCCGAATTCGCCGCGCTTCTGCGCGAATACACCGATTGGATCGAATGGGGCGACGACTACGCCATCCTCGACGTCACCGACAATAAGCTCGACATCCCCTTCGGAATGCGCGTCGCCAAGATGATCAAGAGCGACATCAAGCGGCAGCTAGGCTGGAGCATTTCCGTGGGTTTGGCACCCAGCAAGTTCTTGGCGCGGCTGGCTATGGAGCGCCAGCGACCCGATGGCCTAACGGTCGTGCTGCCCGAACAGATAGGGGATTTCCTCGCCGACGTGCCCATCGACCAACTTCCCGGCGTGGGAGCCGTTACGCGCCAGCAGTTCGCGGCCATGCAAATAGAGCACATCGGTGAGCTGGCCCAAGTGCCGCTGAACGAACTCGTGCGCCACTTTGGCCAGCGGGGCAGCCGCTTTTGGCACCTCGCCCAAGGTTGGGAAGACGACCCGGTCACCTCAGCCGAACAGCTAGACCAAATCCGTGAGGAAACCGCCTTTTCCGCCCCGCTGTACACCCGTGAAGCAATGCACGATGCCTTGCGCGAATTGGCCTCCGCGCTCTGCGGGCGCTTGCAGCGCAGAGGACTGCAAGCGCGCGACGTCACCCTAGAGGTGCGCTATCCAGATTTTCGCACCGCGACGCGCACATCGCGCTTAGCCGCCTTTACTGATCGCGCCCAAGCCGTCTTCGCGGCTGCCTGTGAGCTGTTAGAGCAGACAGAGGTCGGCGACTTGGGCACGCGCTTGCTCGGCATTGGGTTGGAGGGATTTGACGACGAGGAGATTGAGCAGCTCGATCTGTTCGCCAGCGAAAAGCCCTAGGCCGCAGCCTGCGGCAACACTGAATCTCCATAGGGCAGTGCCCAGATTCGAGCCTCGGGGCCGACCACTTCGTGCGCGGCTGTCAGAGCTTGGCCAAGGTCGTCAAAGGGCACTAAGCCGACGCGGCCGATGTCCTCAGCCGGCAGCGACGAGACCAAATGCACGCGGGCCTTTTTCAGCACTGCAGCGATGGCTGCGGCCTTGTGCCCTCCTAAGACGAATTCCCGCTCTATGCGCGCGAGAATCCCGTCGGCCGAATCCGCCTCCTGCAACCAAGAGGCAAAAGTAGCGCTGCCCAGCCCCTCGCGGCATTCGGCCACCCAGACGATGACGCCTCCCGCGCGCACGGCATGCACGGCGTTGTCGAGAGCCTTTTGCGCTTGATACATATTGACATCCAGCGGATATCCGCCCGCGCTGACGAGGACAATATCAGCACATCGCGCAATGGGCACGGCTCCGCGCTCG
>JAPOYQ010000455.1:8487-12759 GCA_026706505.1 Gemmatimonadota bacterium | reverse complement strand
ATCGTCGCCCTCCTCCCGACAGCGGAAGATGCTCTCCAGGACGACGATGGAGTTGTCGACCAGCATCCCGATTCCGAGGGCCAACCCGCCGAGCGACATGATATTGAGCGACACGTCGAACATGTACATCGGCGCGAAGGTCGCCATGATCGACACTGGAATCGTCAGGCCGACGATCAGTGTGTGGACCACGTTGCGCAAGAACACCAAGAGCACGAGCACGGCCATCGTCCCGCCAATGAGTGCATTGATTTGGACCTCGGTGATCGAATTCTTGATAAAACCCGACTGGTCGGATAAAAGCTCTAGCTTGGCTCCTGGGGGCAGGCGGTGGCCGATGAAGTCGGTCATCCGCAAATGCTCCATCGCCTTGCGGGCCTCCTCCTGCTTTTTCTTTTCCAGCTCCTTTTGTTGCTCTTCCTCGGTCTTTGTCGAATCGGCTTTTGCAGCCTCTTGCTTTTTTCGCGCCTCCTCTTGCTCTTGCTTTTTTTGCTCCTCGCTGCGCTTGGCCATTTCTTGGGCTTCGCGGATCTTCTGCTCCACGTACGCGCGCTGCTCTGGCAAGCCGAAGAGCGCGTTGCGAACCCTTTCGGCGACCGCGACGATATTGGCGTCGGCTTCCTTGTAGATTTCGATCTCGACGCTCTCGCGGCCGTTGACCCGGGTGATGATCTCGCGGTCCTTGTGCGAGCGGGAGACCTCGGCAATATCGCGCAGATACACATCGGCGTTGCCGTGCCGCGCTACGATCAGCTCGGCGATCTCATCGACTGTGGCGAATTCGTTGAGCGTGCGGATTAGGTACTCGACTTGGCCCTCGCGCAAATTGCCGCCGGGCAAATTGACGTTGTTTTGCGCTAGGCGGTTGTTTATCTGGTTGATGTCCAGTCCCATCACCGCGATTTGGCGCTCGTTGAGTGCGACGTGGATCTCCTCTTCCAAGCCGCCCTTGATTTTGACCGCTGCTACTCCGACTAGTGCCTCCAGTTCGCGCTTGATTTCGTGCTCGGCGAGGTAGCGCAGCGCGTAGAGGTCCTGCGGGCCGTGCAGGCCAATGCGCATGATTGGGTCTAGCGAGGGGTCGTAGCGCAGCAGGAGGGGCTTCTCGGCGTCTTGGGGCAGCCAGACGCGGTCGGCCTTCTCGCGGATCTCTTGGGACATCGCGTTCATGTCGGTGTCCCACTCAAATTCGAGGATGATGTCCGACTGCCCGGCCTTGGAGATGGAGCTGATGTTGACGAGGTGAGGCACAATGCCCAGTTCCTGCTCCAAAGGGCGGGAGAGCAGGGTCTCGACTTCCTCCGGTGCCGTGCCCGGATATTCGGTGCGCACGGTCAGGGTCGGGTAGGAAATATCGGGCATTAGGTTCAGCGCGAGCCGCTGATAGGAGACCCAGCCGAAAACGCAGACGGCCAGCACCACCATGAGAATGGCGACTGGCCGCCGAGTTGCAATAGCGAAGCGAGATGTGCTAACGGGCTGCTGCACGGGCTTAGCCTTGGCCCGTGTCGTCAGCTGAGTTGACTATGCGGACTCGCGTGCGGTCCTTGAGCCCATTTTGCCCGACGACGATGATCGGGGTGCCGGAGTCGATGCCGGCGAGTGATTCGATAAAGTCGGTGTCCTCGAACCCGGGCTGCAACTTGATCCGCGCGGCCATGGTGTCCACGACGGCGAACACGAACCGGTCGCCGCCATCGTACACGATCGCCTGCTTGGGTATCAACACGGCATCGGTGTGCGTGTCGGTGACGATGCGCACGTTGACGAAGAGGCCGGGCCGCAAATACTCCCAGCGGTCGCGCAAGCCCACCGTGACCTTGAAGGTGCCGCTCCTCGGATCGACTACGGGGCTGATGCGCTTGACCCAGCCGTGGAATTGCTTGTCGGGCAAAAAGTCCGAGGTGATAAGGGCCTGCTGGCCGTTGCCGAGGGTGGTGAGGTACTGGCCGGGCGCAAAGACGCGGGCGATCAGATCGTCGAGTTTGATGAGGTCGTAGAGCTTGCTACTCGGCCCCACCCGAGCGCCGACCTGCACGTAGCGCTCGGTGATCACGCCGGAAAACGGCGCGAGGACTTCTGCGTATTCCAGTTCTAGGCGGGCGCGCTCTAGCTGGAGGCGGGCTTGTTCAAAGTTGTATTTGTTGGTCTCAAACTCTTGGTCGCTGATGAGGCTGCGCTCGAACATGGCCTCGGTGCGCTTGAAGCCAGTCTGCTGATACTGGTAGTTGGCTTGGGCCTCTTCCACGGCGATGCGCAACTGCTTGTCTTCGATGCTGAGGAGGGTGTCGCCCACTTCGACGCGATCTCCTTCCTCGACGTTGAGCTGTTTGACGAGGCCGCTGATTTGGGGGTAAATCTCGACGGCCGCCTCGGTTTCGATGGTCGAGTTGAAGAGCAAATGCGCGGAAATCTCACCCGTGTGTGCGAGGGCAACTTCGACGGGTACTGCTTCTATGGGCTTGGATAAGCTATCGGCGGCCGTACTGTCGGCTTGGGCCGCTGGGTCTGCGTCGTCTCCCTCCTCTTGCCCACCCACTTGCCCACTGCAAGCTCCCAAAATTGCCGCCAATAACAGTACGCCTGCCCTGTGCCATGCGTTCAAAATTGTCTTTCTCCGGAGTCTGTAGGCTTGTAAGGGGCGAAAGTAGTGCGTTACCTTTATGTAATAATCCAACTCTGCAAAGTGGACATTGTCAAATGGAGATGAGGTATCGTGAGCTATCAAAACGTCAGTCCCACTGAGGCGAAGGAACTGCTCGAAGGCGACGCGGGCGCGGTTTATATCGACGTCCGCTCCATCCCCGAATACGAGAGCGGTCATCCGGTCAGCGCGTTCAACATCCCGATCATGCAACGCCACGCCGCAGGCATGGTTCCCAACCTCGATTTTGTTCAGGTCGTCCAAGCCCATTTTGCCGCGGACGCCAAATTGCTCGTCGGCTGCCAGTCGGGCGCGCGCTCCATGCGCGCTTGTGAGGCGCTCGTCGCCGCTGGCTTTACGGATGTGGCCAATGTCACCGCTGGTTTTGGCGGATCGCGCACCGAGCGTGGCTGGCTGGATCTCGGCTTTCCGGTCGAATCTGGTGCCAGCGACGACAAAGGTTACGCGGCCCTAAGCGGCGATTCGGGCGCGTGAGCGAGTTGCTCAATCCCTATTTCCAGGTGGGGCTCGACGTGATGGAGCAGCCCTGCTTGGTCATCGGCGGGGGACGCGAGGCCGAGGACAAGGCTGGTCGCTTGCTAGCCGCGGGTGCGCGGTTGACGGTGGTAAGTCCAAGCGCGACGCCCGCGCTCGTCGAGTGGGCTGAGGCTGGCCGCCTTACCTACCACCCGCGTTGCTTCGCGGAGTCCGACCTCGAAGGCGTGTTCTTGGTGCTGAACACCGTGCGCGACCGTGCGCTGACAGCGCGGGTGTACGAACTTGCCACGGCGCGCAAGGCCTTGATCAATTCCTATGACAACCCAGCCTATTCCAACATTGGCATGGTGGCCTTGGTGCATCCGGGCCACTTGCGACTGAGCATCTCCACCTCCAACGCCAGCCCGGCGCTATCCAGCCACTTGCGGCAAGATTTCGAAGAGATTTTCGACGGGGAATTTGCTGCGTATCTCGACTGCTTGGCCGAGGCGCGCCAGCGAGTGCGCGCCAAAGTCGCCGACCGCGAGACGCGCTTTGCTCTGCTGCGCTCTTTGGTCAGCGGCTTCCGCTTGGAGGGGACACTGCGCTATCCAGCCGACTGGAAGCGGCACGTGGACGCGCTGCTGACGTGTGAATTGGAACTTTGTGGGACGGAGGAGCGGTGTGTAGATTGTCCGTTGGGGAGTAATAAGTGAGGGTTACTTCAATCAAAAGGAAGAATCTGAAATGCGGACCAATATTATAGTCATCCTGTTAGCCTTTGGCATGGTCGCCTGCGGCGATGTCAGTGTCGAAGGGCCGATAGGGCCAGAGGTGACGATAGAGTCGTCAGCGGAAAGGGTGATCATCGCGCAGAGCATATCTGATTCGTCCTATGACGCGGAAGGTAGAATCACTATAAGGGATGAGCGGATAACGCCAACAACCTTTGAAGTTCTTTATCTCAAAGTAACATCCTCTAGTGGAGTAGAATACGTCCCGGTGGAGCTTGAATCCGGGGAGAGTGAACGAGCGGCTGCGGTGCTCTTCATCAGCGAGGGTGTTCTCTCCATCAGCGACCCTGATAGGACGCTCTTGGAAGTAACGATAAGCAAGGTCGCAGAACGTATAGAGGGAGCAACTTTTGAGCT
>JAPOYQ010000455.1:0-8477 GCA_026706505.1 Gemmatimonadota bacterium | reverse complement strand
CGGTTTTAGTATCGATCGCGCCGCAGTAGATTGGTCTCGGTCCTAACCCGGAACGTCCTCAACGCAACCTTTCCACTTCGTCTACCACCTCTCGCACCGAGCCTAGCACTTTGTACGCAGGCGAAAAATCGCCGTGTTGCGACAACTCATTCGGCACGGCCAGTACGCGCAACCCAGCCTTTGCGGCGGCGGCGCATCCCCGCTCAGAATCCTCCACGACAACACATGTCTCAGGTTCTAACCCATGCAGTCGCATGGCCGTCAGGTACGCATCGGGATGGGGTTTTGATTCTTTGTAATCTTCCCGTGCGACGACAAACTCGAAAAACTGGAGCAAGTTCGTCTGGGCGTGAATAATATCAAAGTGATCTTTCCGCGACCCCGTCACTACTCCCATGAGTACGCGCCCGTATAATGTCCTGAGCGTCTCCACCACTCCATCCAAAACCCGCACGCGCTCCCGCAACAATGCGCTGTAGCGCGCATTGCGCTGCAAGCGCAGTTGATCAATTAATCCAGCATCTTGATTGGGCAATAGGTCAAATACGCTTTGCCCCTTTTGCAACGACTGCTCAACAAAATCCTCCTGCGTCAGCTCAACACCCTGTGTTGCCATGACCTCCTGCCCCGCCTGAAAGTACAGCCCCTCGGTATCTACGAGCACGCCATCGTTGTCCCACAAAATTGAGCGGATCACAAGTCCCTCTTCTGCAACACCAAAAGTGTGTTTAACGCACAACTGCGATTTTGTCCCTCATTAGCAGAGTGCCTTCGGGGGAGTGGATCGTGTAGATATAGACGCCGTTGCCGACCGGTATATTGGTGTGGTTGACCCCGTACCACAGCACCTCGTTAGCTACGGCTCCCAAGCGGCGTTGTGCGGCGTCGTCTTCAATCGCTTTCCACACTAGATCGCCCGCTGGCCCAAAGATCCGCACTACGGATTTGAGGGGTACGCCGCTGAAGTGGAGTACACTGCCATTACCGATGGGGAAGGGATTGGGAAAGATCGCGATCTTCGACTGCGGCACTAGGCGCAGGCGCTGGAAGACGCGGTTGTCAGTCTCGCTGACCTCGTTGATTTGCCCTTCTGCATCGACTTCGATCAAAAAGACCATCTCGCCAAATCGCTGCCAGGGAATGTGCAATTCCGCGCTCGCGCCAGGGGCTAATTCCTCCGGAGTATGTGCGCGGTGGATGACCTCGCACTGGCTGGAGTCCAATGCGCATTGCGAGATTTGCACCGAGAAACTGCTGGCGACCGCGCCCAGCCCGATGTTGCTGACGCGGACGCGGAGATCGTCCGCGCGGTCGCTGCGCAGATCGCCGGTGAAGACCGCCAAGTTTGGCATGCCCTCCCCCAACCCGTACTGGGCCAATGTGGCCACGGCTAACTGGGTGGTGCGGCGCACTAGCTCCCAATTGATGCTATCGGGCAAATCGACGACCGTATGGTACTGCGAGTTGATCCGATAGACCCCCTCGCGCACCCCGTAGGTCGTCGTGTCCGAGGGCATGTGGTTTTCAATGCCAACTATCGCGTCGTAGCCCCACATCCAAAACGGCGCGTGGTCGCTGATGCGCGAGCCTGCGTCTTCGAACACGTCGATAGCCAGACCGATTCCGTAGCGCTCGGCGACGGCCCCCATCTCGGTGGCTAGCCACTGCGAACCGGGATTCGTCACCACCTCCAGCCGTTGCTGCAAGTCGTTAAAGCCGATCATGTCGAAGTTGAGGACGCCGAGAATGTTGTCGGCGCGCTCGGCCGCCAAATCCGCGTACGCTTGGCTTCCCAACAGCCCCAATTCCTCTCCCGACCAAGCGATAAAGCGGATGGACCAAGGGAATTGCTGTCCGGCCAGCAGCCGAGCGCTCTCCAAGACCAAGGCCACGCCGCTGGCATTGTCGTCGGCACCGGGTGCTGGGTCGCGTTGCCAGTCCCAACCCCCGGCTGAGCGCACGCCCGTGGCGTCGTAGTGGGCGCAGACGATGTAGTACCCAGCCTCTGGGTCGGTGCCCGCCAGCGTGCCGATGACGTTGTACGCGGTGGTATCGCTTGGTGCTTTTCCCTGGTTACCCCGACGCGAAGTGTGGGAGATGACGCGCTGAGAGTCAATGGGGAAGGAATGCAGTTTGACTGCTTCGTCGCCGAGGGCTGCGGCCAATTGCGAGCGGATGTATTCGGTTGATTCGAGTATCTCTGGATGCACGGCAAAGCGGCTGCGGATGTTGCCGGAGACGCTGCCCAACGCCGGGTCTTTCAGCGCGAGGGCTTCGACGTGGGTTTGCAAGCGCGCGGCTGCGACTTCCTCGATGAGGGCGGCTACCGCTGGCGAGGCCGTTTGCAGGGCCTTGGGCGCGCGCCTCGGCACGCCTAGCCACCCTTTCAGGCTGTAGTTGTTGGGCAGCGGCCAGAGGAAATGGGGAGCCTCGTGCAAACGCGCGGTCGGCCCCACCCGCAGGAGCGCCCATTCGCCCCCTCCATCAAAGACTAGCTCAATGCCTTGGGGTAGAGGAAAATGGAGGTGATCGGTGACAAAATAGCGGTCGTTCGCTCGCGGCCTGTCGAGGCAGAGGATGGCAAATCCCCGCTTTGTGAACTCCTCGATCGCGCTTTCGCTGGCCTCGACAAAAGCTACGCTCCGCGCCACGTAGCGCACCTGCTCGCTCAGCGCGGCGATCGCGGTTAGCTCGCTTGGCGCATTCCAAGACACACCGACCAAGGGCTGATTGGCCAAGGCGGAGCTGAGAAAAAAAAGAGAGGCGCACAACGCCCCTTTAACTGAGTTCATAGCTAGCTTACTCGTTGAGAAACAAAACGTTAGGGAACCTACTTTGCGCGTTAGGGCCTGTCAAGAGCAAATTTGTCCGCGCGCTTTGGCTGCAAAAGGTCTCTTGGCGGCGACCTTTTTGTTTTGCTTTATATAAATTTCAATGGTGCTAGTGGCCTATAAGCCGAACTCAGCGATGGACAATTTGACGAATCCGTTTTCGTCCGGCTCCAAATCATGCCACGTTCTACGACAGATCGGATGGTAGCGGATGCAGGTTAGATGAGCGAAGTCAATGGCGAAACGGAAGAATAGGGGAAACCACGCGCCACGGCGGATCAGCTCTCATGCGAGTTCCTCGCCGCAGGCGAGTGAACCCAGCAAGACGCGACAGGTACCCGCGCCTTGCACGGCGACCGGGGTCTCGCGCCGGAACGCTCTGGCCCTCTTGGTTCTCGCTCTGTTGGTTGCCGTCAGCTATTTTCCCGCTACCCAGGCCGGCTTCGTCTGGGACGATAAGCTAGTGACGACGTTGACGGCCATTCGAGACTGGGGCGGCATTGAGGAGTTGTGGTTTACTCCCAGAAGTGCCTATTTGCAAGGAGACGTTGGGGAAGGCCATTATTGGCCGCTGACGTACTCTACCTTCTGGCTGGAACACAAGCTATGGGGGTTGGCTCCGACCGGCTATCACGTCGTCAACATTCTGCTGCACTTCGCCAACACGGCGCTGCTGTGGCACCTGCTGCTGCGGCTTTGCGTGCCCGGTGCTTGGTTGGTTGCCGCGGTGTTTGCCGTCCATCCCCTGCACGTCGAATCGGTCGCTTGGATCATCGAGCGCAAGGATGTGCTCTCGGCCCTGTTCTATCTGACCGCGGTGCTGGGATGGAAGAGCCTCGACGGGAACGCTATATCCTCGTCCTAGTGCTGTTCGTGGCTGGTTTGTTGAGCAAGTCCATTGTGGTCACCCTGCCAGCAACCCTGCTGATCTATCACTGGTGGCAGTGGGGCCGCGTAACGCAGAGCGACCTGATTCGATTGATGCCGTTTTTCCTAGTCGCGCTGTGCATCACGGCCGCAGACCTGTCGTTTTACACCTCCCGGGAGCCGCTTTCGCTGGGCTACTCGCCGATCGAGCGAGTGCTCATCGCGGCGCGTGCCTTGTGGTTTTATGCCGGTAAGTTGCTGTGGCCGACCGAACTGGCTGTGATTTATCCGCTGTGGGATATCGGCATCAGCGACCCGCTGGCCTGGATCTATGTCGTTGCCTGCATCGCGGTTGCGGCGCTGCTCTGGTTCGGCCGGGAGCGCTTGGGCCGTGGGCCACTGGCCGGGGTGGCGTTCTTTGCCGTGACGCTGTCGCCAGTGCTTGGTTTTGTGGATTACGGCTACATGCAGTTTTCCCTCGTCGCTGACCGCTTTCAGTATCTGGCCGGCATCGGCGTGATGGCGGTACTCATCGGTAGTGCCGTTCACGGCGTGGGTAGGCTAGCGAGTTCTTTCAGGATAGGCGCGTGCGGCCTCGCAGTGGTCGTTTTGGCGCTTCTCGGAGCGATGACCTGGCAGCAGGCGGGCATCTACCGGGACGAGATCAGTCTCTTCAGCCACATTGTCTCTTTCAATCCCGAGGCGCGAGATGCACATCTCAATCTGGCCGCGGCATTGGCCGAGGAGGACCGTGCGGAGGAAGCCCGCGCTGCCGCCCGCATCGCGGTGGAACAGCGCCCAGATTTCGCTAACGCACATTCCACCCTCGGCCTCGCACTTATAAAAATGAACCATCTCAAAGAAGCCGAAGAGAGCGTTCTCCGCGCCTTGGAACTCGATCCTCGCCATAATACCTCCCACCATAATTTGGGCGAGGTGCTGAGGAGACAGGAGCGTTATGAGGAAGCCATCGCGTCGTTCCGCACTGTGCTGGAGAACGACCCGGAGTACGCGCTGGCTCATGCCGGCATGGGCGATGCTTTGTTCCGCCTCGGTCGATACGACGAGGCAATCAAGTCGCTGAGCAGGGCAGTTTCTCTTCGACCGAACCAGCCGATCTCGGGTGTTCTCTACGTCCTTATGGGCCGGGCGTCGCTTGAGCTGGACCGGCTCGAGACAGCGGAAAAACATTTCCAGCGCGCTATGGAGATCAACCCCGGTACTGTGGAACCTCTCGTATATATGGCCTGTCTGCGGATTGCACAGCAGCGTTTTGAGGAAGCCGACGAATATCTGCTCCGCGTCCGAGAACTGAAGCCGCAGGATCTGGCCACCCTTCAGAACATTGCCGAGATCCTAAGAAAACAGGGGCACCATGAGGAAGCCATCGCGTCGTACCGCGTAGTGCTCGAAATTGACCCCGAGCACGCGCTGGCCTATGCCGGCATGGGCGATGCGCTATTCCAATTGGAGCGCTATGAGGAAGCGCTCGCGTCGTTGACACAGGCCATCTCTCTGCAATCGGACCTGCCGATGGCGGCTAGACTTCATGTCCTCATGGGTCAGGCATCGCAGGAACTGGGGCGGACCAAAGTTGCAGCGGAGCAGTACGAACGCGCCCTGCTAGTCGAACCGCACAACACGGAAGCGCTCGATCACTTAGCCTTTGTGCGTTTCGGGCAGAAGCGTTACGAGGAGGCACTCGGTCTGTATCGGACTCTGATCGATATCGGTCACGCCAAGGCGCAAAACCACACCAACATGGCCGCCTCGCTTTTCTACCTAGGCCGCACCGACGAGGCGATTCAGAACCTCGAACGCGCCCTATCTTTGGATCCGAACTTGGAATCGGCGCAGACCTACCTTAAAGATATGCGGCGCAGACAGTAGCAGGAGTGCGCCCCTTTACTCGATCTCGTCGCAAACTTTCTTGGCGCAACTCAGCACCTTTTTCCTCCTGCCCCGGCCGCTCAACGGCCTGATCACGACGCTCTCGGTCGGCATTGGTGCTTTGACCGCAGACCAAATCCTTGTTTGGCCCGCTATTCTGCTCGCCGCCCTTTCTGCTGCGTTGATCAATGGTGCCGGCAATGCCTTCAACGATTTGATGGATATCGACGTTGATCGCATCAATCGCCCGCTGCGCCCTTTGCCTTCCGGCCGCCTCAGCCCGAACGCGGCCCGCATGCAAAGTGTGCTTCTCGCTTTAGCTGGCTGTGCGCTCGCGTTTTGGCTCAGCCTCTGGCATGGATTGATCGCCTTAGCCGTTGTCGCCTTGCTCGCCGTCTATAGTATTTCCTTAAAAAACAGCCTGCTGTGGGGCAATGTGCTCGTCGCTTTTGTCGGGGCTATTGCCTTTCCCTATGGCGCCTTGGCCGCTGGCGATATCGGGCGCGCGTGGATTCCGGCGCTTTTTGCTTTCCTCTTTCACTTGGGGCGGGAAATCGTCAAGGACATCGAAGACGTGGCCGGGGATCAGATCCGCGGCGAGCGCACCTTGCCTCTGCGTTGGGGACGGACCCAAGCTGGGGTGCTCGTGGCTATCGTTTATTTGATCTTGGTTGGGTTTACTTGGATGCCGTTTTTCTCGGGCATCTACGGCGCACTCTACGCGCTCGCTTTGCTGCCGCTCCATGTCTTGGTCGGCTACGTCCTCTGGCAATTGTATCGCCAACGCGCAGTGCTGTCCGACGACCGCCTCGGCCGCTTGCTCAAAGTCGGCATGTTTTTGGGGCTTGTGGCCATCGTCGTCGGCGAGGCCGTCTTTGCTTTGGGCTAGGCGCGGCCTGATATTATGGAGCTACTAAAGGAGGTTCTCTATGAAAATTACCGACGTCAAAACCTTTCCCATCTGCCACGGGTCGCGCAATTACCTCTTCGTCAAAGTCGAGACGGACGACGGGTTGTACGGTGTGGGCGAGTTTGGCATTACTTGGAAGGAGCAGGCCGGCGTTGGCGCTATCGAACACATGAAGCGCCACATCATCGGCCTGGATCCGCTTAACACCGAATACATTTGGCAACTGCTGTTCCGCGTCGATTTCTTCCCCGGCGGTCGGATCAACGCGGCTGCCATGTCGGCCATTGACATTGCGCTGTGGGACATCAAGGGTAAGGCGCTGGGGCAACCCGTGTACATGCTCTTGGGCGGCAAGATGCGCGAGCGCGTCTTCTGCTACACGGGCATCGGCGGCAAGACGCCCGCAGACACTGCCCGTGCGGCCCAGGAACGGGTTGCCGAGGGCTGGAAGTACCTGCGGATGTCGGTTTTTGATCGCGACGGGATCCTCGAACCGCGCACGGCTGTTCGCGATTCAATCGCCCACTTTGCCGCCGCGCGCGAAGCCGTCGGGCCGGAAATCGAAATCTGCATTGACGTCCACACCCGCCTCGACCCGCCCGACACCATCCGCCTCGGCCGCCAGCTCGAGGAGTACGATCCCTTCTTCATCGAGGATCCGTTGCGCTGCGAAAATCCCCAGACCTATCGCCAAGTGCGCCATCACGTAAGCTGTCCGCTGGCTGTTGGCGAGCACTACGCGACCAAGTGGGAGTTCCGACAGATGATCGAAGAGGAGCTGATGGACTATGCGCGGATTGACCTGTGCATTGTCGGCGGGCTGACCGAGGCGCGCAAAGTGGCCAACTGGTGCGAAACCCACTACATCAAGATCGTCCCGCACAATCCCCTCGGCCCGGTCTCGGCTGCCGCCTGCGCCCACCTCGACATTGCCTGCGACAATTTCGCCGTGCAAGAGGGCGGCCTCATTGGTCGTTCCGTGATGGAAGATGTCTTTCCGGTGCAACTGCCCTATGAGTCCGGCTGTCTCTTACCGCCAGAGCTCCCCGGCTTGGGAATAGAATTCAACGATGAAGCTGCCGAACACTACGAGTTCAAATGGCTCGGCGGCCCGATTCTGCGCCGTGAAGACGGTTCGTTTACAAACTGGTAAACCTATGTCCAACAAAAGAGAACTGATCCCACCGCGAACCCTCAAGGGTTTCCGCGATTTCCCTCCTGTCTTGGCCATGCCGCGCGAGGAATTGATCGACAAGGCCCGCGCGGTTTTCCGCTCCTACGGCTTTGCCCCCATCGACACGCCCGCGCTTGAATACAGCGAGATACTCACTGGTAAAGGCGGCGACGAGAGCGACAAGCAGATGTATCGCTTCGCGGATCACGGAGGCCGCGATGTGGCGCTGCGCTTTGACCTGACTGTGCCCTTTGCTCGCTTTGCTGCCCAGCACATAGGCCAACTTGGCACCCCCTTCAAGCGCTATCATATTGGTCCGGTCTGGCGCGGTGAGAATACCCAGCACGGCCGCTATCGCGAGTTCTACCAGTGTGACTTTGACACCATCGGTACTGACGCGAATGCTGCGGATATTGAAACGGTACTCGTCATCCACGATTTGCTCGCGGCCTTGGGCTTTGAGCGCTTCGCCATCCACGTCAATAACCGCCTAGTCCTCAACGGTCTGCTCGAATCGCTCGGTTTGGCCGAGGCGTCGGCAGCTATCCTTCGCGCCCTCGACAAGTTGCAGAAAATTGGCGCGGAAAAGGTCGCTGCTGAGATGAGCGATACGGCTTCGGTCTCCGGCGAACAGGCCGAGCACATTCTGGCGACGGTGCAGACTACGGGCGCGAATGCCGAGATACTCGACCAGATCGAACGCTCCTGCGGCGATAACGATCGCGCTGCTGAGGGAATCGCCAACCTGCGCCAACTTGTGGATGCCTTTGAGGGTGCCGGCTTTCCCCAAGATCGCTTGGCGATT
>JAPOYQ010000476.1:8553-12781 GCA_026706505.1 Gemmatimonadota bacterium | reverse complement strand
CTGCCTTGGGGGCTGGCGCGGGGAAAGACGCGCGGTGCTGCTCGAGCCAGCGCGTCCCGCATATCCGCTCTTCGGCTGCAACCGTCAGTGGCAGCGAGAGCATCCACGCGGCCAAGGCCATCCGCGGGAAAAAGCAGGCCATCAATAGAAAGGCCGCACCAAGAAGAAAGCCGCTCCCCCAGGCCTCACCGCCACCTTGGGCGCAAAGCCGGTCTGAGCTTGATCTGCACGAGCTACCCGCGCCGCATGGATGGCAGCCACGATGTGATTGACGGCCACCAAGCCCGTCATATAGAGCGCCTGCCGGTGCGCGTGCTGGCTCGCATTGCGCAATTCCCGGTAGCGCTGGCGCGACTCATCGCGATCCCACTCCCAGAAGAAATCCGCGTCCACAGGATAGAGCTCGGCGTCTGGGCCGTCCTCGTAGCGGGCGAACTGGTTGTGCTCTAGTCGGCTCGTGTAAAACCCCAAGTCGTCGAAGTAGACGCGGTCCTTGCCCTCGGGCCGCGCACCAGCGCGTTCCGCCGCATGCGCCCGGTACTGACCACGGCGCACTTGGCCCAACCACTCAAAACCCCAATAGCCGCCCCAAAGTGCCAGCTCAGCGGCCAAGAAACCACCGCCGCCACCACGGGCGTATTTCTGCCCCCAACCGGGCACCAGCAAGGAGCGCCAAAACGCCCCTTGAGACGTCCCGGCCTCAGCCACGCCGGGCAACAGCAAAATCAACGCGATCCAGCGCCACATCTGCTCAATCCAACGGTTTGTACGCCACGAGCATGGGCACGCGCGACCGCACCCAAGGCTGCATGACCAACGCGAAGCGCGTCCGCCGCTGCAGAGCCGCTTCGTCCGCGCCCGCAGCGCGGGTGCGCGCCACCCGTGCCGCGTCAAGGGCGCTGAGAACGTGGTTTATCAAAATGACCCCGCTTATAGTGGAGGCTCGCTTGAGAAAGCGATTGCTCTCGTCGCGTTGGTCTTCGTAGCGGAGCCGTCGCTCGGAATGGAAATTTTCGACCGAATCGACCTCGGTCGGCGCGGCGGCATTGCCGATACTGCCATCGCGCCTTACGCGCTTCAGATCATCCCAACCAGCTACATATTGATCGTATTTGCCAATCAACTCGTAGTATTGCTGAATTTCGCTAGGCGCGCACCCGCCAAAATCCGCACTCCCCGACTGCATCGCCGGAATGTACACATCGACGACCTCGCTACTACAAGGCAACGCGTGTGTGATCGACGATTCTTTCGATTTCTCCGAGCCGCGCCAAGCCAAGTAATTGAGCGGATCCCAGTGCTCGTCGGCCACGGCCCGGAATTCTTGCTCTAGGTCGTTGCCCTTGCCCTTCCAAGCCACCCACATGCCCACCAGCGCGGCCTCGGCTCCCAAGAATACCAGCCCCCGCTTCTTCGATCCCGCATACCACTGGCCCAACCCCGGCACCAGCGCGGACAACAAAAACGACCGCTTTGACGACTTGCCCTTGCGCACCTGTGTGCGCGGTGTCGGCTCAGGATCAGTATCGCCTTCCACTGCCCGCAATCCCACCAAGAACGCCTGTCCCTCCTCGCTCAAAATACTCGGCAATCCCTCGGCCCGAACGCCGGCAGCAGTTAACACGGCAACCAGCAGCGCGATTCCTGTCCTCGTCATGCTCGCTCCTTTCTATTGCGGCAGCACCCAACAGCGCGATCGGTAACTCATTATCTCTATCGCTTCTGCATCACGACAATGCGGTTTGAATTGGTTCCTCGCTTGTTGTTGTCAATGCCCCACATATTCGAAGTCTTGGTAAACGTCTGTTCGTTGATTACGACGCAGGCCGGTTCCCACGCCGTCTCTTGCGCAACTTCCGCGACCACGCGATCGAGCAACAGCGATCCCCGCCGAATTTCACCCACCTCAAATGCAAACACGCCGCCGGGATGCGCAATCGCGGCCACGCTTTCCAACGCGCCGCGCACCAGCGCCTTCCACTCTGCGAGCTTGCGAGTCTGCGTGATGCAAATTGCATCGGGATCAACGCCGGCGAACCAACATCTCATCCAGTTGTCCTGTTTGTAGTTCACGATGTCCATAAAAGGCGGCGATGTCACCGCGAGCGCCACCCGAGGGCCGTCGTAGTCAAAAGGCACATCAACCGTTTGCTGAAAAAACCCCCGACTGCGTCCCTTGGGGGCCTGCGCCTCAGCATCTCGCAAAAGCACGCGCGTCTTGCGCAGGATCAACTGCGCGACATCGCGGTACTCGGGCCGCTGGCCGCGCCGCGCGTTGATCTTGCGCTGGCTCTCAATAGACGCGGCTTGATTGGGCGGCAGCGTATAGACCGAGAAAAACCCCTTGGAATGCCCTGTCAGGCGGTTGATGGCCACCATCTGTATCCAGCGATCGACCTTGTCGGCGCGCCCGCTAAAACGGCGCTCGGCCAAATAGGCCCGCAGCCGACATATCTGATTGAGCGTCCGCTCGTCAAAGAACACCTCAAAACCTTCGGGACGCTCTATTGGTTCGTCCAAAGCCAAGCATTCGAGCCGCGCAGCGACCTCGGACAAGGTCGGCGGAGCCAACCGCGCCTCCACCAGAATGCGGGCTAGGGGATTGACGTCGTTGCCCAGCGCGTCCCGGCCGAGCAAGGCCGCTTCGAGCAATGTCGTCCCGCGCCCCATAAACGGGTCGAACACCACATCGCCGGGATCCGTAAGCCGCTCGATGAAAAAGCGCGGCAACTGCGGCTTAAAACACGCCCGATAGGAAATCTCGTGCAGCGAGTGCGCGGCGCGCTGCTTGGACGTCCAGAACTCATTGGCGAATACGGGGATGCCGTCGCGTTCTTCAACGACCGTTTCCCTGCTGTATCGCCGCCATTGTCCAAGCTTGCGTTTGAACTCGTCGAGCCTCGGACATCCCTTACCAATAGAAGGAAATTGGCGTTGCAATTGTCGCAATGTGCGCCCCTAACAATCTGCGTCCCTACAAATAACCGAACAACACGGTAAAATAAGACTTCCACCGCCCCTTATCTTGTACCTCGTCAATCCCATACGCCACATCCAGCTGCACTCGCGTCGGCACGCTGTAATAAGAAATCAAGTCAAAGCGCAACTGCCCCCCCACATCCCGCAGTGGGCCATCGCGTCCATACCGTTCATTCCACTCGCCTATGCTCCGGTCCCAAGCCTTGCCCATGCTGCCGTACACCGCGCCATAGACTTTGTCGAAATACAACTGCGCAATGCGCTTGCCCATATCCGGCAGCAGGGGGAAGCGCAGCATCGCCGTGCCCATCAGGGCCTTGCGCCCCTCAATGCTGTAAAAAGTATAGCCCTTCATAAAATTGAGGCCGCCGAGGCGATAGTCGAAGAAACCGCCGACCTGCGACGTGTCAGTGACCGCGTCGCTGTCGATCCAGCCGCCGTATAGCCGCAGGCCCAAGCGAGTATTGCCGGGCATGCTAACGTACTCTTTCCAATCGACGGTAAACTGATTGTAGAACAGCTTGATGTAATTCTCGTCGATAAAGGACGACTGCTCGTTAAAGCCATCGATGAAATAGTTGAACATCCGGTCGTAGCGCGCGTAGAGCTGGCGACCCAAAGGATTTATATCGCGGTCCCGCCGCCGCGAAATCAGCTCCATCCGATAGGTCAACCCCAGCCCAAAACCATTGAGATAGGTATAGCCAAAGGGCTTCTGCCGCTGCCGCTCAAAACCGAGGCCGCCATCGCGGCGCGGGACAAAAGCATCCCATTGGACGCTGGCATCGTAGCGGTCATACGTAGCCGAAGCCGTCAGCTCCCCGTGGCGCCCCAATTTGCCGCGCATCCCCACACTGAGCTGACTCAAGCTGAAGTTGACGGCATTGACAATGCCCGCCCGCGCTTCCGAGCTATCGCCGCGGGCTGAGCGCCGACGCTGGTTAAATACCTCTAAAAAGAAAGTGGGGCGAAATCCCTTGAACTCGTATATAGCGAACAGATCGCGGTCTGCGTTATCCGGCGCAATGGCACCCCCGGCTAATACGCTCTGGCGATTGAGCACGTCGCCAGAAGTGAGGTACGCGCCCGCCTTGAAATGCCCCTCGTCCATAAACAGTCTCGGCAGGATCCCGGTCTTGAGGAAGTCGATGCCATACGCTTGGGGCGCACTCGGCAATGCGGGCACTGGCGTACCGCGCCAATCTGGCGGCACATCTTGGGAAAACCACGCCTCCTCCGCCGCAACCGG
>JAPOYQ010000476.1:0-8514 GCA_026706505.1 Gemmatimonadota bacterium | reverse complement strand
CGCAAAGCCAGCCGCCGTATAAGCCGGAAAGACGACCTCGCCGTCCGAGCCGACCGATGGGCTAAACGCGCCGCCAACAGTATTAGTTATCTGCCGCAGCGCACTCGTCTCTAAGTTTAGAGCATAGATATTGAAAATGCCGCTGAAATCCGACGCAAAGACGAGTTGGGTGCCGTCCGCGCTCCAGGCTGGATCGCGATCCGTACCCGGCGTGGCAATGGCGAGGTCGAATGTTCCTTCAGCGAGTAGGGGTGTTGCACCAGCGGCGTCCGCGTCCAATGCCACCACGACGAGGTCGCGCTGTCCCTCGCGCGAGATCGCAAACGCCAGCTTGCGTCCGTCGGGCGAAAAGCGCGGCGTGTAGAGCTGGGTGCCATCCGCGAAATGAGTTAGATAGCGCAGGCCCGTGCCGTCGGCCCGCATCATCGCCAAGTTGTTGCTAGTGCCCTTGTTTTGCACGAAGACAATCCACTCGCCATCGGGCGAATAGGTCGGGTACAGCGCGCGCAGCCCGCGCGTCAGTCGCTTGACGCGCGGCGTCTCCGGTGCTGTGCCGCTGACCATGGCCGGCACGAACCACAGCATATTGCGCCAAAAACTAGGGCCGACGGCAACAGAATCCCACTCGTAGATATCCGCCTGTCGCGAACCGTATTTGTCCGCTCGGTCGATGCGCGAAAAGAGCAGCCTGCGCCCGTCCGGCGACCAGTCCACAGTCGAAGCCGCCGCCGGAAAGGCTGCGACTTCTTCCTCGCCCGTAGCGAGGTCGCGCACGATCAAGCCGTGCGGACCGTGGTGCCGTTTGCGCGTCGATAGATACGCCAATTTTTCGCCGTTGGGTGCCAGCCGTGGCCGCAGATTGGAAAAGCCGACATCCACGACCCGCTCGCCCTCGCGCAGCGGCCCCAACGCCGCTACTTGCGCCCGGTAGCTCTGACGCAGGGATTCGATCCACTCGCCGTACAGCTCATCTGCGCTCTTGCCCAAGACCTTTTTACACGCCCCATCAATGGCAAGAGTATGCCACTTAGAAGCGGCCCGGTACAGTTCGACGATCTTTTCCTCGCCGTACGTCTCGGCGATGTAGCGCACCAAACCAAAGCCGTGGTCGTACACGTATTCGTTGCCAAAGCCCTGTTTGCCAAAGACGCCCATCTGGTCGAAGGATAGCTGCTCGTCCGCCAGCACCAAGGAACGGAGCACCATGTCGCGGTTGGCATCCCAGCGATCGTGGGCCGTAGTCGCAGTCCCGTACTGGGCCGCGCCCTCGGCCAGCCACATCGGCATCACCGTGCCCATCACCGGATAGGAAGCGATGACATCCGGGTAGCCAATTAGAATGTCCGGTCGGTTTTTCTCCCGCTGGTAGCCAAAGTACTGCAAGTAGAGCGCAGGGACGCGCTGCACGCCCTTGCGCGCAACACCTAGCGAAATGATATGGGCAAATTCGTGGGTTATTACGTTGCGCAGCCAGTCTGAACTGCCGCGCAAGTCAAAGTCGTGGTCCAGCGACGTGGCCCAGATTTCAATGGTGTCTTGATAGAAAAAAGCCGCGCCATTGGCGTAATCGTCGTGGTCTTTGAGCACGATCCGCACGCGGCCGTCGGGCGCGTATCCATACAGTTCGGTAAGGGGCGCGTATGCAGCTTCGGCAATGCGCGCTGCCCGCGCCGCCGCTCCTTCCAGCCCCTCGTGGTAGAAGATGCGAAAGTGCTCGGTCTCCACCACCTGCCACGCCAGTTCCGGGTGGTTTTGGGCGCGGGATGCGCTCGCCCAGCAGAGCAACAGACAAAACGCGCAACGACCGGCCATCAGCAAGGTCGCCTGCTTCCTCATCGAAGAGTCCTCCTCAGCTCACAATACAATGATGCCTCCAGTACTAAGGCGATCTCACTGCTGCAAAGGCTCTCCTCTCGCAATGCTCACTTGGCGACCTGCAAGACGCCGCCCCCTCACTGACTCACCGCCATTTTGACCACGGTTTCTCCCCGCTGTCCGTCGTCGCCGTGCGCAATTAATCGGCATAGATACAGGCCACTGGCATAGTCTTTCACGGACCAAGTGATTTCGCGCTCACCGGCTTCCAAGCCGTTGCTGCGGTGTTGCTCAACGCGACCACCCAACGCATCGAACACCTCCAATTCGATCCGCCCGGCCGCGCTCAGCGCAAAGCGCAAATGCGCCGCTTCACCAGGGCCGACTGGATTGGGATAGCAATAAACCCGGCCTAGCAAGGCCGCCTCGGGCTTTACAACGGGGCGACCGGCCACCAGCGCGGTCCGCGATCCGGCCGCATCGGCACCGGCCTGTGGCCAATGGGCCGGCCCTCCGGCGTACTGCACCGCCACCCTCTGTAGATCCCACGCGTACACGGCCGTGCCATCCAAAGCCGCGAGCGCCAAGCGGCCATCGCCGTCTAAGTCCAATACCACCGGCGACCCCGTTGGGGGAGCGGCCATCAGCAGGGGGAAGCCCGGCAACAATCTCCCATCATCATCCACACCGAAAATTCCGCTGTGGCCAGCGACAAATATCTCCTGCTTGCCGTCGGCATCCACGTCGCAAAGCACCGGCTCGAAGACGAGATCGCCGACCTCGGCAAAGCTCGGCAGGGCAGCGGGAAAGTCGGCTTGGCGCAATCCGTCGGCTCGCACGGCGTGTATCGCTCCACCGCGCGCAAGCAAAACAACTTCCAACAAGCCATCGCCGTCCAAATCGCCTAGGACCGGGGGCGCAGCGAGCGAATCGCCCAACTCGACGGCCTGCGAGCCGATCTCGACCTGTCCGTCGGCCGTGGCGAAGACCCACTCGACTTGGCCGTCGCCGTCCAAATCGCCCACAGCCGGAGGCAGCGAGGCTGCAGCCACCGGCGGCCTTTGCTCCTTTAACTCGCCGCTTATGGCATCTACCACATAGGTCTGTTCCGCTCCGACGAGTAACAGCTCGGCCTCCGCACCCGCACTGAAACGCGCGTCCAACGGGACCTCGTCTAGCGCGAGCCGCCACAGTGGTTGATCCGCTCCGGCGTCCCACGCGCTGATCTCTGCGTCGCGCCGCAAAAAAATCGCGGACTGGCCATCATCGTCGCCGTCCCCAGCCGCCAGCAGTCGCGCATCCTGTACTCGCCACGACGCCACAGCGTCTGCAGTCGCATAGCCGACCCCACTCCTGGCCTCAAAGAGCAACTCTTCTATTCCGTCGCCGTCCAGGTCCACAGCTTGTAGCCGGCCGTCGCCTGGCAAATCTCGCGGCCAGCCCGGTCGGGCGCGTCCAAAGCGTATGGCCACCTGCATGGTATCGCCGGGTGCGGAAAGTACTTCGATCTCAATACCGGTCTCCCACTCCCGATTGCTGCGTGAGTCAGGTTGAGTCGCCGAGCCGAACAGCACTTGTCCGCCGACAAAGAACGGGTCGTCGGGCGACCCTTCGAATTGCCGCTGCCGCTCAAAGATCGGATGGCCAATGTCGCGGTACCCATCGGCCTCTTCCAAGGCAATCGCCTGCCAATGGGGCTGATTGTTCGCGGCACTGAGGTCCGCCGCGCGCGCCATCACGCCCTCGTCTACGTGCCATATCAGCACTCCCGATCCCGGGACAAAGGCGTCGTATTCCTCCATCGCTACCCACACGCCCTCTTCTATGGTGACCTGATCGGGGTCGATCCACACCTTCTCCTCGTCTTCGTCCTCCACAACGCCGCGCTGCCCGCGCTGCTGCCTGTTCTCCAGCAAGAAGTATTCGCGCGCGTCAATGGGTATGCGCACGGCCTTGGGGAGATCGCCGCTGCGATCAGTCGCCAGCAGCGATAGTACGGTATCGCGCCGCACCACCACTGGCTCGACCCACCCTAGCTGCATCTTGCTCCAAGCCATAGGATGCGGTGGCGCAAAGCCAACCACCCACGCGAGGCTGTCCGTCCGCACATAGCCCGAAGCGTTGGCCCCCACGTCCATTAGGCTCCAGCCTCCTAGGGCTGGCAGGCCATCGGCGAAATTGGACAACCCAGGTAGGCCCAACTGGTGGCCAAAGAACTTGGCCAGCAAACCATTGAGGCCGGCCCGGCCATCGAGGCTAGGCGACTCCGGCAGGATCCACGCCTGATCGATCTCCGCACCGCCCAAGGTCAACGGGCCACCGTTAAAGCGCGCAAAATCGCTCTCGGCTAGGAAGACTGAACGGATGTCGTTTAGCTCGCCGGTCTCGTGGCCGACCCCGGCGTGGAACACGAGGAAGCTATTGAATTCGTCCAAGCGCGGGCCGTCGGGATCGGCCAGCGCGGCGTCAAGGGCATCGCGCACCAGTTCGATCCACTTCGCGCCGATCTCCTCAGTTGTGCGTCCATTGCCATAGTGGAGCATAGATTGGGGAAGCGCGTACGCCTGCCGCGCGGCGCGGGGGAACACCTCCGCGGAGATCGCCACTCGGCCTGCGGAAACGACCTCGTAATAGCGCGCCAACGCGGTCAAATGCCGCTCGAAATAAGCGCGGTCGTGCGGCGGCAAGTCATAGGGGAACACGTAATCCTCAGCCGCCTCCGACGCAGAGCGCAAATCAAAGGCCCCGACGCCGGTCGTCGTCAGCTCGTCGGGACTCTCGCGCGGAAAATCGACTCGCAAAGCCAAGACTCGCCACTCGGCCTCAGCCGCAGTGGTCGCCGATAACAACAGCGTGAAGCAGACGCCTAAGAGGAACAAAGGGATGGGGAAAATCCTCTAAAAAAGGAGATTCATCGAATACCGCACATTGTCATCCATCGGCGATTGATCATTGCCGATGACATAAGCCACGTCGATCTGGATGCGGTTGTACTTTAGCCCAAGGCCGAAGGTCTGGACATTTAGTTCGCCATCTCTGTCCAGCGAAATACCGGCTCGCAATGCAATGAAGGCCTCGTCCTCGCGCGCGGAAAGCCCGTACTGGTACTCGCCGCCCACGCGCAGGTCCATCTCCTTAAATTCATTGCTCAAGCTCTCGTCGGCCCAAGACGTGGCCAAGTTGCTCACAAACGATCCATCGGCGATCAAGGGCTTGTATAGATCACAGGACAATAGTAGGTCGTTGTACTGGGTATCCATCACCTCATAAGCCACCCCAACGACGATGTGCTGGGGCAGCGGATCGGCCTGGCTGGCGTCGATATACGCGATCTTGGGACCCAAATTGCGCAAAGCTATGCCCATATTGAGATCAGGCGTAGCCCTCCACAAAAATCCCAAATCTGCGGCAAAGCTATTGCCTATGCCTTCGCCGCGCTCTCTGCCAGCTCCCACAGGAGCCAAACTGCTGCGGATGAACTTCAAACTGATGCCAGCGGTCGTTTTGTTGCCGATCTGTGCCCCATAAGCTGCAGACACTGCCACTTCATGACTGCGGAAGGTGCCTAGGACTTCGCCGCGCTCTCCCGTGCGAGTCTGCTCGCCCAGGTTCATTAACGCGACATTGAAGCCAATGCCTCCACCTTCTATCGGCATAGAATAGGCCAAAAACTCGTAGGACAAATCGTCGGCCAGCCCAGGCAGCCATTTGCTGTGGGTAAAGTGCATCTTTTTTCTGCTCTGCCCGACTAAGGAAGCCGGATTGAAGTAGCCGGCCGTGGCGTCGTCGGCCACTGCCACGTACGATTCGCCCATGGCAACGGCGCGGGCCCCTGGCTCGATCAACAGAAAAAGCACGCCTGCGCGGCTCTCGGGCGTGGCCTGGACCCTAGCGGGCCACACACCCATGCAAAGACAGACCATCAGCAAGGTCGTCAGATTCCTCATAGCGGAGTCCTCCTCAGCTCGGGATAAAATATAAAAATAATGCCTCCTGCGTACTAAGACGATCTCACTGCTGCAAAAGCACTCCTCTCACAATGCTCATTTGGCGACCTGCAAGACGGCACGGTGCTCAACCGCAGCACCACTTTCCCGTTCGGCCTCTATTCGGTAAATATACGCACCATTGGCCAAGCCCGCCGGTGGTGTCCAAGGTACTTGGTTGTATCCAGCGCGCGTCTGTCCGTCCAACTGTTCTATCAGCCGACCGGCCAGCGAAAAGACCTCTATCTGCACAGCGCGCATGTTGTCTTCTAGATTATACGTGAAATAGCCGCTCTCGCGCATGGGATTCGGATAAAACAGGACGTTGGTAAGACTCCCAGTTCCTTCGCCGTCATCCGCGACATTCACTGTCATCGTCGTGCGCGACGAATTGTTGAAGTTGTCCCAAGCCTTCAGGCGGATTTCGTGTTTGCCGGTTTCCAATTTGGGCAGAGGAAATTCAATGACCCCCTGCCGATAGTCCCCGCCCTGCACGCTGTAAAGCTCCGTCAAGGTAAACAGTTCGCCGTCGATGGCCAACTCGATTTCATGTCCGGTCTCTCCAGTGATGTTGATGCCGCTGGGATCCGCAATCGAAGCCAACAACACCGTCTGCCGCGGTATCGTGGTGCCTTTGGCCCCCTCGAAGCGCAGGGAAATTTCCGGCCCCTCCACGTCTGCTTCCACGCCTTGAGCCGTGCCCGCCAGCACTATACTGCTCACCGAGCCAAAGGCCGCCGGGCTGTCATCGCTCCAAGCGTAGGCGCTGATGCGGCCGTTCTCTCCTCCATAGGTAATATCTTTGGGAACCCGAAACGCAGCGCGGAAGCGGCCTTCGGCTACTGGAAAGCGGCCGCGAAAAATCGGAGCGCCAGTCTGCTCATAGGCAAAACCCTCTAAGTCACTCTGCGCACTCGAATCAAATGCCTGCAACCACACTTGGCCTTCATAGGCGGTGGCTGGCTCACCGGTTGCGTCGAGGACTTGGCCGGTGAGGGCCACTTCGCCGAGGGCGCGAAGCGAATCGGCCACATCGATCTGCACCTGAAAGCGCGGCACAGCCAAGCGCGTCGCCGGATCGCCAAAGAGCGAGTAGCGCTGAATGTTGCGAAATTCTTTAGGGGTGCTAGGGTCGTACTTCGGCAACAGCAATTGCTTGGCCTCGGTGAGGGCCAGTCCAATCGGCACGTGCTCCCGTTGGGTGTGGTACATCTGCCAGTAGAACTGGTTGGCCAACTGGACATTGGTGTGATGATATCCTATCCGGGTCGCGCAAATCATGCCGATCACGCCCCCATCTTCCTTCAGCAGGAGCGCCTCGGGAGTGGAGATACGCACGGGGTCGTCGAACACTCCAACCTGACTTGCAGCCGTGAAAAACAAGGGCAGGCGACCACCATTTTTGAGCTTGTCCAAATCGCGGGAAAGGAAAAACATCCACTCATGGGACAAGCGGTCGTACGTGCCATGCCCCAAATAGGTCAAAATTAGTGAACCCTTGTTGAAGAGCCGGATGAACTCTTCCCGCGCCCGCGGTTTCTCCTGCCCCTCTAGGGGGAATTGTGCAATGTAAAGCTTGATCAAGTCCAAGTCTTTAGGCAGGACGCGCTCGGCCATCTCTTCGCTGTGAATGATGAACATCGACTCGACCCTGTCTGGATGGTCTCGATTGAGCAAATCGTCCGCCACCAGCAGCATTCGGCTCTGCCAAGGCCCCACTTCGGGCGCGCGGTCGTAGTCAATTATTTTATCGACGACCACATCGGCCTCGGTTGCGGTCTGCACGGTCAGCCGGCCAATGGCCATGTCGGGGAACAAATCGCCCCCTACCACGCGCGTGTACCACTCGTCGTACGTGCTATCGCCGTCTTGGAACGCCGGGATCCAATTACCCTGACTGATGGACGAATTGTTCTTGTAGTCGTACGAGCCGTCGCCGATCAAGGTCACGAACATGGGCGCGGGATCCCAGTGCTCGGCCGCATAGGCGAGAAAATTGCGGATCGCCGTCGGGTCCAAGACCCCGCCGGAGAACTCGTCGTAGATGTCTTGTACGTCGATAGACACCGTCCGCAGGGGCCGGCCGAAGCGGTCGTCTGCGGCCCGCCATTGCGCCAAGCGCTCGGCCGCGGCGCGAAAATCGCGGTGGTAAATCGCCACCCAATCGGCCCCCCAAGCCTCGGTCGTCAAATTGCCGGGCAAATCGAGTTCGATCCGCACGGGTCGCTTCCAAGTCGCTGGGCCGCCAACTGCGTACTGACGCGGCACATCCCCGGGCTGATCCTGAAAAATTACCGTCCCATCTTGCGCGTCGTACGCGAAGTCCACGACCTCGGCCAACCCTGCAGAGACCTCGAAGACGCGAGGCTGTTCGTCAGCAAAATCAGCGAGGCGAAATTCCGTGGTGCCCGTCAGCGGATAGGTGAAGAGCAACTCGCCGCGCTCGGCGACAAAGCCACGGCTGTACTCTACTTCGTACCAGTCGAAGCGGCACGGATTACCGGAGTGGAAGATCCCCAAGTGGTTCAGCCCCTCCTGCGCTCCTAGCGCCGCCCACAGCGTATCAGATGCAGCATACCTCCGGTCACCCAGTTGCTCGGGGAATGTAAAAGTCACTGTTCCAATGGTCGCTTCGTTCCAGCGCACTGAAAAACGCGGCCGCGTCTCAGGTATCCCGATAAAACCCAAGCGCACAGCCACCGGCTCGGGGACG